>CALFVL010000034.1 GCA_937928425.1 uncultured Verrucomicrobiales bacterium | reverse complement strand
TAGCCTTGCCAAGGCCAGAGGCCTCTTTAGCCCTAGAACGCCTTAGTGTGGGCATTCCAGGACAAGAAAATGTGCTTATCCGTCCCTTTAGTGTTAATATAAAAGCAGGGCAGGCTATTGCAGTGATGGGAGCTAATGGGTCAGGTAAAAGCACATTGCTCCAAACAATTGCAGGGGCTTGGCCCCCTTATTCAGGTGAAGTTTTATTGGGAAATCGGGATATTCATAAATGGCACCCTGAGGACCGCGGCCAATATACTGGATATGTGCCCCAAAACGTCGAATTATTACCTGGAACGCTTTCTGAAAATATTTCGCGCATGAGTGAAGCAAAGCCAGAAGAAATTTTTGAAGCTGCAAAAAAAGTTGGAGCCCATGAAATGATATTATCACTTCCTGAAGGCTATGAAACTCAAATTCCAGCCACAGGAACTAGCGGGTTATCTGCTGGGCAAAAACAATTAATTGGTTTGGCGCGAGCATTTTTTAGGGACCCAGTCATTGTCATTTTGGATGAACCTACGGCCAATCTGGACCCTGCTAAGGCGACAAAGCCCGCAAAGCGGTAGTAAATGAGAATAAAGAGGAGAGTCAAGGCGAGCCCCGTGACGGCGGCGGTGATTCCTTGGCGGACGACTTCTTTACCATAGCGTGCGGTGACGTTGCGCTCGGAGAGGATGCTGAGGGGGTTCTTAAGTGGATTGTTAAGCGCGAAGACGATGCGGCGGACTTCTTCTTTTCCGTCTAGCCCGTTGATCACGAAATCGCGACTTAAGACAGCCTGCACGGTGGGTGCTATGAGAGCTTCATCGTCTAGCACGACGGCCATGCGGTCTCTCCCGAGAGTCATTTTACCAGTCGAGTTACGCACTCGGTCGCCTCCTTCTGTGGTGAGAAGGACTGCGATTTCACCAAGACGTCCAGTCGCCCGTGCGGTCTGGACTGAGTCTCCGCCAACGATGTTGCGGCTGTTTAGTAGGATGGGCTGTTCACCCACCTTCTTTTTCCCTTCCTCATCTAGGATGGGAAGTTGGTAAAGTTTATAGCCTGGGGGGGCGAGGCGACTTCCGGCCTCGATTTCACGGATAATTTCACTGCTACGTGGGTGGACTTCTTTTAATTCAAGCCGAGCGGTGCGCTCAATAATATCACGAATTTCAGCACGCCGTTCATCGCCAAGGCCGGGCATCTCAATGATGATCCTATTTTCACCGAGGGGCTGCATGAGATTATCAGTAAGTCCGCTCCCCGAAAGGCGATCCGAGAGCGTGGCAATCGCTTGTTGAACAGCTTCAGGAGTCACCGGGATGGGATCACCCTCACGATCTTTACCTTCCTCAATCTCGACGGTGAAAGAGGAGCCTCCAATAAGGTCAATCCCTCCCTTTAATTTCTCACTCGCAGGGTAAATAGCTGCGATGCAAAGAGCGACGACGATGCCGATGGCAATCGTGCCCACATTACGTTTCCGACGATCGATCTCACTGGCGACATACCAGAAAATAAGGCCGACGATAGAGATACCGGCAGCAACAACAAGGAGAGGGTAATCTTGAAGATCCATAAATGGGACGTCTTGTAAGTTTAGAAGAGAGACTCGATTCGATGATTTAGGCGGGGGTGACTTCGTCTACTTCGATCGCTTCAGGAGCTTTCTTATCTCCCTTAGCACTTTTATCGACAGTGGCGATGGAGGACTTGTTAAAGGGGACAAAAACCCCTTCAGAGATTTTGATGGTCACAGTCTCAGGTGAGATATGGTGGACGATGCCGTGCATCCCGCCGATCGTGACGATTTTATCACCTTTTGCCATGGAGGCGATGCGGGCTTCAAGTTCCTGACGTTGTTTTTTCTGAGGACGGATGAGGAGGAAGTAAAACATCACGATCATAAGACCGATCATGACGAGGGGGTTTCCGAGGAGGCCACCACCGGCAGGCTGCTGAGCGAGAATGGAAGATAAGGAAGTCACAGGTGAGGAAGGTATTTAAAATTAGAGAGACCGCCACGCCAAATTTAGGCCAAATGAGCGAAGAGGAGGAAAAAACTAGGATTAGCTCAGGAAAGCAATCCTAAACCGTTTCTGAGATGAAGGAATGTGTGGAGAACTTTACTTTTTTCTGGCGGTGTAGCGGGCCACGAACTCGTCTTGGAACTCTCGGAAGCGGTCTTCACAGATTGCTTGGCGGGCATTTTCCATGAGCTGGAGGTAGAAGTGGAGGTTATGGAAAGAAAGGACGCGCTGAGCGATGATTTCTCCGGCCCGGAAGCTATGACGGAGAAAGGCTTTAGAAAAGCGGGCGACGTGTGGGTGGGCATCTGCCGAAAGGGGACTAGAGTCGAACTCGAATTGTTTATTCTTAATATGAATCGGTCCATCTGGGGTGAAGGCCTGCCCATGGCGGGCACAGCGGGTGGGGTGAACGCAGTCGAACATATCGACCCCTTGGCCGATCATCTCGAGCAGTTGGGTGGGCGTGCCGAGGCCCATGGCATAGCGCGGCTTATCCCGAGGGAGGAAGGGTTCAGCATTCTGAATGGCGGCGAACATTTCCTCTTCAGGCTCGCCGACTGAAACCCCGCCGATGGCATAACCGTCTAGGTCCAGGTCCACGAGTTGTCGTGCGGAGAGTTCCCGTAGGTCTGGGTAGACTGAGCCTTGGACGATCCCAAAGTGCAGTTGGCGGCCTTCGCCACTCCGTGGGTTATTTTTTTCAATCCAGTCCTTACAACGTTTTCCCCAGCGGGTGGTGAGAGCGGTGGATGCTTCAGCATATTTACGCTCGCAGGGGTAGGGGGGACATTCGTCAAAGAGCATCGCGATGTCTGAGCCGAAGGTGGCTTGTATTTCCATGCTTTTCTCCGGACTCAGCATCATGCGGGTGCCATCGAGATGACTCTGGAACTGGACTCCCTCTTCACTAATTTTGCGGATTTTAGAAAGGGACCAGACTTGGAAGCCCCCAGAATCAGTCAGCATAGGGCGGTCCCAAGTGGTGAAGGTGTGCAGGCCACCAAGCTCGCTGATGACCTCGCAGCCTGGCCGGAGCCAGAGGTGGTAGGTATTCCCAAGGATGATCTGAGCATCCATCATGAGCAGATCATCAGGGTGTAGCGTCTTAACAGAGCCTTGGGTGCCTACGGGCATGAAAATCGGGGTTTCGATGACTCCATGCGGAGTACTGAGACGGCCACGACGGGCCTTAGAGCCAGAATCAGAATGCAGGAGTTCGAACATAAGGGCAGATGCAGGTGCGTGTTAGCTTAGCTAAGGAAATTTGAACACGGAATTATCATGAGAAGCGGATCTAGGGCGTCCTAGTCAGGTGTTTCTGGAAGCAGCGACTACTTTCTGGAGCAGATTTTTTTTTCTACTCTTCTTTTTCGAATCACGATGCTCGTTGTGATATTTCTTGTTTATTTTGAGAAGCTTAGGACGTGTATTTAGTTTTAAAGGTGAGACATTTAGGAATCTGGGCGTTTCATTTTAGGACCGATCTTTGTGAAAACAGTTGTGAATAAGTTGTGAAATGGCAAAGTAAGGGCCTCCCCAATATGAAAACTACTAAATTAAGTGCTCTTATTACAGCAACAGGTATCCTCAGTGCATCCTCACAAACACTGACTTCGGCGTTTTTCTCGAATGCTGACTTCACGGTTCATGAAGAAAGTGCGCCGGGCGTTATTATTGTGAATAACTCTTTTGATCCAGTGCAGGCCCTACAAGGAAGTCTCGGAGCGGCTGGTGGAAACGTTGAGCTTTTTCGCTCAAGCGATCTCGCTCCATTTGATGATCCCTCGGCAGGAGGTTTATTCGCCTCTGCTGATGCCACTGTGCTCACTGCCGGTTTTTCAGACTCATCGACTGTTACGGTAAGTGGTCTGAATGGGCAGGACTGGTTCGTCGATGCCAGTGATTTTTATGATACCGCCTTTGGTGCCGATAATTTGGCGAATCAGTGGTTTGGCGATTTTTTAGATGCCGTGATCGACCAGAGTAATGGTGCTGTGCTTCCTTTTGTGACTGGGAACGAGAGTGATCTCTTTGATAATTTCCGTGATAACGGAGGCTTTGCCCAGCTGTCTGATCCTAATATCAGCTTCATCGATACCTCAGACTCTTTTGTCAGTGTGGGTTTAGCTGGCTTCGATGATTCCACTACACGTTTGGCCGGACTCTTAGGGGTAAATAGCTTTATTCTAGGTCAGTTCTTCCCAGATGGTATTCAGGTGAGTGAGGTTGCGCGAGTGAATGGCCGGGAAGTTTACTCCTTCGAGGCGATTGATAGCGGAGTGGTCCTAGATGATGGAGTTGATTCCTTCAGTGGAACATTCGTGGTCACGGTACCAGAGCCTTCAAGTGCACTCTTTTTACTCGTAGCTGGTGGACTTGTAAGCACTCGTAGAAAGCGCTAAAGTTTCTTTCCTTTATTCCGCGAGCCAGAGGCGAATTTCGCTTCTGGCTCTTTTTCTTTTTAATAGCAGGTGGGCTTCTTTAGTCCTTAGAGGCGCGGGGGTCTAGTGCATCACGGAGGCCATCACCAAGGAAATTAAAGGCGAAAAGGGTGAGCGAGAATAAGACGGCGGGAATGGCGAGGACGGTAAGATTCGTTTCCATGAAGTTTGCGCCCTCTTGGATGAGCTTTCCCCATGACGAATTTGGCGGCTCGATCCCGAGGCCGATGAAGCTCAAGGTCGCCTCGTAGAGGATAAAGCTAGGAATGGTTAGGGTGGCGTAGATGATGACTGGTCCGAGCATATTAGGTAAAATATGACGGAAGAGGATGCGTTGGTGACTCAGGCCAAGTGAGCGGGCAGCCTCCACAAATTCCTGCTGTGAGAGTGAGGCTGCGGCAGAACGGACGATACGGCCCATGGAAAGCCAGCCAAATCCTGCGATGGCGATGGTGAGAGGAATGAGATTTGCAAAGCGGAGAACGCTGTCACTACTCCACCCCCAGACGTCGATAAAAAAGCGGGCGAGCTCATCGACATGACCGCTGATGATTTCACGGAAAAGAATGACGATGATGAGAAAAGGCATGGCGAGGAGGCCATCAACGATCCGCATCATGGCATTACCAATACGACCTCCGACATAACCGGCGATCCCCCCATAGATGATCCCTAGCGTGACTGTCATGAGAGTGGCTAAGATGGCGACAAGAAGGGAGATTTGCCCTCCTTCGAGGACTCGCATGAGGAGGTCGCGACCGAGTTGGTCAGTGCCTAGGCCACCTTGCCCCTCGCCAATCGGCGCGAAGCGATTGCTCAGGTCTTGCGCGTTCGCATTTAGGCCAGTGAGGGCTAAGATCGGGGCGACGATGAAGCAGAGGATGAGGATGAGGATGACGATGATTCCACCGAGCATCGCGAGTTTATTCTTCTTCAGGCGGAAGAAGGCGTCTGTCCAGAGGCTAGAGCCCTTTTCTACGGGAGGAGACTCACTGGAGGGGCTTGAGGCAGGATTCACAGAAGAGGCCATGGCGTTTTAAGAATTACGGAGTTTGGGGTCCATGAAGATGAGAGCGATATCCGAGAGAAGGTTAGCGATTCCCATAAGGATTCCGTAGAAGAGGACGAGTCCTAAGACGAGGTTGTAGTCCTTAGAGGTGATTCCGAGGACGAAGTGCTGTCCCATTCCGGGGACGAGAAAAATCGTCTCGACTACGAATGAGCCTGTGATGATCGCTGCGAAGGCGGGGCCCAGAAAGGTGACAGCGGGCATGAGGGCTGGGCGCAGGGCATGCCGACTTATGATTTGTAAGGTGGGCACTCCTTTAGCCCGAGCGGTGCGGATGTAATCTTGTGAAAGGACGTCGAGCATACCACCACGGGTCAGGCGGGCAAGGTAAGCCGCCACTCCGAAGCAGAGTGTGATGGAGGGGAGAAGGATGTCTGAGCTACGCTGCCAGCCTGCGACATTCAGGAGAGAGAGTGGCTTAGCGATACTGAGCTGGAAGATAGGACCTAATACGAAGGCGACGATACAGATACCTGCCATGGCGATGACCATGGCAGAGTAATCTTGCCAACGATTATGAAAAAGAGCGGCGATGATCCCTAAGGGCATCCCGATGATCATTCCTAAGAGGAGGGAGAGCAGTCCGAGTTTCAATGAGACTGGGAAAGCCTCAGAAATGAGGGTGGAGACCTTCCGGCCCTTCATGGCAAGAGAGTCGCCGAAGTCTCCTTTACTGATGTTTTTCCAGTAGTTGAGGTATTGGATAGGGAGCGGTTTATCGAGACCGTAGTAGGCCTCTAGGGCAGCCTGCTCCTCCGGCGAGGTCGCTTTCTCAGCGGCGAAGGGGTTCCCTGGAATGGCGCGAACGGCAAAGAAAGTGAAAGTCACTAAGAGGAAAACCACGATGACCGTTTGGAAAAGACGACTAAGGATGATGCGAAGCATACGGAGGGGTGATTAGGGTTTTTCGATTTTGACGAACTTGAAAGGGTGATTATTAAGAAGAAGAGGGGTCCAATTCTTCACCTCAGGGCGGATGAGGTAGTTCGTGGTATACCAGTAGATCGGAAGGACTGGCGTGTCATCGAGCAAGCGGCGCTCGGCCTGTGAGAGAATTTCCATCCGAGTGGGAACATCTGCGGTGTTTTCCGCCTTAGAGAGCAGGGCCTCGAATTCCTCCGAGCTCCAGCCGGTATTGTTATTCCCACCATCATTTACCCACATTTCTAAGAATGTGGTGGGATCTAAGTAATCGCCGATCCAGCCTCCTACGCAGAGATCGTAGTCTTTTTCAGCCTGCTTCTGGAGGTAAGTCGTCCATTCGCGCTGGGTGATACGGACCTTGATTCCTAGGTGCTCTTGCCACATCGCTTGTAGGGCTTCTGCTTCTCGGAGTCCTGAGTCTGAGTTGGTGGTTAGGAGTTCGATGTCTGGAAAGGAAGAGGTGGACTCGTAGCCCGACTCAGCGAGGAGGGTCTTCGCTCGAGCAGGGTCGAAGTGGATGAGCTCCGGGGGCTGGTAATCGCCAAAGGGAGGGACGATTCCTGAGGCTGGTTTTTGCCCTCCTTGGAGAATTTTTTCACAAATTGCCTTTTGGTCGATCGCTAAGGCGAAGGCGCGGCGAACTTGGGGATGATCAAAGGGGGTGCTCCTCGTGTTGACACGCAGGAATCTCACTCCCACGTAATTTTCTTGGCGCAGTTGACCGGGGTATTTCTCCCTAGCCATCGGGATGAGCTCTGAGGGGACCGTGTAAGTGATGTGGAGTTGATCGTCGCCGAACATCCGCGTCTCAGTGTAGGAGTTTTTAATCGGGAGGTAGCGAATACCACTGAGCGATACTGTCTCGCGATCCCAGTAGTGGGGGTTTTTTTCAACTTCGATCAAGTGGTTAGTTCGCCATGTCTTAAGCTGGAAAGGACCATTTGAGACGATGTTACCGGGCCGCGTCCACGGGGAAGAGAAGGCGGTGTTTATCTCGCCATGTGCTAGGATAACGTGCCTAGGGACGGGATACCAAGTGTAGTGCTTCGTGATCTCGGTGAGGAAGGGGACCGGCCCCCGAAGCTTCAGTTTTAAGGTAAAGTCGTCCGCTGCCGTGACTCCCACGCGGGCTTGATCCCAGAGATTCGGCTTACCGGCCTCATGATGGGCGATGAGGAGGTCTAGGACCTCTTGGCGGACCTCAGGGGGCACCGCCTCAGTCCATTCGATCATTTCGGGCTGTTTCTTCAGAAAGATGAGGTGTTCTTTCTCCAGTTTATCGAGACCGATTGAGTTAAAAAAGACGCGCTTTTCTGCGTCGCTAAGCTGAGATGGATCGACTGGGTCAGCGGTGAGTTTTTTAAAATCGAGTGCTCCACCCTCGCTTAAATACGCTTTAAACTTGGCGAGGTCTTTTTCCTCCATCTTTGTAAATTCTTGCTCTGCGAAGCTCTCGAGCTTGAGCTTCTTATCCCCATTAAAATTAGCACCCTTGAGCAGGTCCCAAGCGAGGGGGAAATCGGGTTTATTTTTACAGAGGATTTCTCCCACGCGGTTCCGGTGATATGCTTCCCCGTTTTCTAGGAAGTAGAGCATTTCTGTATACTTCGCAGGCCAGTTAGGATCAGGTGAGAGAAGGCGGCGGTAGGAAAAGACAAAGTCATGTGCCGTCACGGGAACTCCATCTGACCACTTCGCTTTAGGGTTAAGGAAGAAGGTCCACTGGGTGAAATCTTCAGAAGATTCCCAGCGCATGGCCACACCGGGTAGTGAGGAACTATCCTTTGCCGGATCCTCCACACAGAGTCCCTCGAAGAGTGCGCGAATGATGTTCGACTCAAGAACTCCAGAAACGAGATGGGGATCTAGTCCCTTAGGCTCATTACTATTACCGACAATGAGGATATTTTCCTCATTGGCGATCTCGACATCCGACCGAGTCTCACAAGAAACCAGAAGAAAACTAGCGAGGATAAGATAGAATGTGGTCCGCAACACGGGGCGAGCTTTGGACAAATCAGAGCAAAAGGGAATGAATTTTTCCTTTCCACGACTTTGATTTGACAAGGGCGGGGGATTGGAAGGAAGTTCTCTAGTGTTAAAGACGCTCTTTCCCCCTGCATGAAAGTCTATTTCCTCCGACGCCTCCTCCTCGTCCCACTGACAGTCTTGGGGGTAACTTTTCTTGTCTTCGCGATCACGCGTGTCATGCCCGGGAGCCCACTCGAGCGAGAATTACAGGCAGCCGCAGCGGGGAATTCTGAGAGCGATGGGGGAGGAGGAGGAAGTGGCGGAGAGAATAGTGCGCTATCTGAGGAGCAGGTGGAGGCCTTCGAGCGGGAGTACCTTTATGACAAACCAGTCGTCCTGGCCTACCTGACTTGGCTGGGTCTTTATCCCCGTGAGAGGTTATACAGTGAGGCTGAATTTAGACCGAGTGGGCAGGGAGATCAGGTGAGTGAGGAAAGGGTAGGGACGAGTCTGGTTAAAGATCCCGAGAAGCAAGTCCTCGTCAGTCTTGCTGGAACAGGTCGCCCGGTCGTAGTTCAGCGAGATGGCAGCACCATCCAGTGGGCGCGGTATGCGGATCCCGATAAAGAAATCTCTGAGTGGGAAGATATTCGTAAAGACGGGTGGCAATTTCGTTACGAATCTCCCGAGGCAAGGTTCGCGCGACACCTAGAACGAGAAAAAGGGAAAACCAAGCGAACGGCCGATAACTACCTCCCACGAGCGGTTCTTTTCAAATCTAGGACTTCGGGGCTCTTACAGGGTGATATGGGACAGTCCTCCGTTTATGGGGAACCTGTCTGGGATCTTATTAAATCGCGGATGCCTGTGGCCCTCTACTTCGGAGTCCTTACCGCCCTGTTGACCTATGGAATCTGCCTTCCTCTCGGGATTCTAAAGGCCATTAAGCACCGCACCATGCTTGATAATCTAAGCTCAGTTTTCATTTTCATAGGCTACGCGGTGCCAGGATTCGCCCTAGGTGCGCTGCTTCTCGTTTACTTAGGTGCTACCGTCCCTCTCTTCCCCATGGTGGGGCTCACTTCACAGGACTTCGAGACCCTCAGCTTAGTGGGTAAGATTAAGGACCTTGCGTGGCATAGCGTTTTACCTCTTCTTTCCTACGTGGTCAGCTCATTTGCCTTTATGACCATGATGATGAAGAATAATCTCATGGATAATCTCGCCGCAGATTACGTGAGAACAGCCGTCTCGAAGGGGGTGAGCTTTAATCGGGCAGTCTTCCGCCATGCTTTCCGTAACTCATTCATCCCCATTGCCACGAGTCTGGGATCGCTCATCACGATTATTGTTTCCGGGAGTCTCTTGATCGAAACAGTTTTCGATATTCAGGGCTTCGGGCTCTTGCAATTTCGCGCCATCACGGGTCCGGATCAAATGCTCATCATGGGTACCCTAACCATCGCCTCTTTTCTCATGATCATGGGAAACATCCTCTCTGATCTCATCGTCGCCCTTATAGATCCTAGGGTGAAATTCCAATAAGTTATGAAACTCTTCATTGGTATCTTCCTCATTTTAGCCGCGCTTCTTAGCGTGCTTGCAGATCAGCACGGATTTAAACTGCCTGCAATCAGCTGGGGATACAATTTCACCGCTTCCGCAGGAGAGCTCAATTTCCCAGTCCAATTTATTGCGAGCCTGATAGACCACGCCGGAGAAATCACCGCTGGGCTTATGACCATCCTCGGACTGTGGCTGATTTACACCAAGCTTAGCAGTGGGCCTGCCAATCCCGTCACCCAGCGGAAGATTCAGCGTTTTAAAGAGATTAAACGAGGGTACTACTCCTTCTTAATCCTGCTAGGATTAGCGGGTCTAGCTGCTCTAGACCAGATCATCGTGGGAAAGGAGGCGCTCGCCGTGAAGTACGAAGAGACTTGGCATTTCCCAGCTTTTACGAAGGCTTTAGAAAAGAATAAAGACTTCGGGATTCTTGATGCTCAAGTGGCCGATCTAGAGCCGAATTACCGCGAGCTTAAAAAGCAGTTTAAAAAATCTGGTAAAGGAAAAGTGATTCTACCGCTCTGGCCTTATGGAGCCACCCAAGACAGCATCAATGCCCTCGCGAAAAAGATAGATCCTAAAGATGCTAAATATAGTGGACTAGGAACGAGGCTCCGGGACAGCGAGCGCCCAGCTGACCAGCATCTGCGCTACACCTACCGTAAGGGAGTGAGGGCGGGAGACGCCCAAGGCTGGAATACGGAAGGGACCCGTGTTTACAAAGCGAAGTATCATGATGGAAAACTCGTCGCAGGCTCTGAGGAGTGGGAAGGGGAAGGAGAGCTCGCTGACTTTTTTAAGGAAAGTGAAACCCAAGAATACGACGTAAGCTACCCGCCCTCTGAACCCCAAAGATCCCATCCACTGGGGACGAACTCGCAGGGTGACGATGTCATCGCCTACCTTTACGGTGGCTTGCAGGTGAATTTCCAAGCCGCCCTCTTTTACATTCCCATCGTCTACCTTATTGGAATCACGGTAGGGCTCCTGATGGGTTTTTTCGGGTCTTGGTTTGATCTCATCGTTCAGCGTGTGATCGAAGTCCTATCTAATATCCCCTTTCTCTTCCTCGTCATCATTATCACACTAGGAGTCCCTCCTCAGTATAAAGACCGTCTAGGCTTCTATCTTATTCTAGGGATCTTGGCCCTCTTCGGCTGGATGGGCATGACCTATCTGATGCGGACCTCTGCTCTCAAGGAAAAGTCTCGTGATTATATCGCCGCGAGCCGAGTGATCGGAGCGGGTTTACCTCGCATCCTCTTCCGCCATCTTTTGCCAAATTCGGTCGCGATTTTAGTCACCTTAATCCCGTTCTCGATTTCTGGACTTGTTCTCTCATTAACAGCGCTGGATTACCTCGGGTTCGGGCTGCCAGTCCAGTATGCGAGTTGGGGGAAGCTTCTTAAAGATGGTCTCAGTTCGCTGTCTTCCCCACTCTTGGTGAGCTCTGCCTTCTTCTGCTTGGTCACCATGTTAGTCCTTGTCACCTTTGTAGGGGAGGCTGTTCGTGAAGCCTTCGATCCTAAAAAATACACCTACTACCGCTAGAGGATGATCCGCTATTTACTGCTCCTAATTCCGCTGTTTCTCGTACTTTCCTGCCAGAAAGAGGAAGATTCCTACATCAGTGGCCTAGGCTTTGAGGACTATTATCCAGTCTATAACGAGTATAGTAAAAGGTGGTGTGAGGGGAAATTGAAGGAAGCTGAGGAAACACTGGACAAGGCTGAGAAGGAATCACCAGCTGCGGAGGAGGCGCTAAAAGTAGTAGAGCGCTTTAAACGCCGACTCAGCCTCGGTGACTATTTTAACTTTAAGAACACCTCTGACCTCCCCGGCGATTTGGTCTGGGAAGACGGTCTTCATCAGCCAGAAGATTCAGACCCTGCCGCTAAGAAGGGAGGAGTCTTTCGTTTCTTTGTCTCGAGTTTCCCTCCGACTTTAAGGCCTTTCGGTGCTTCCTCGAATAGTGGCATGAGAGGGGAGCTTTATGATGATGTCCAAGTCGGGATTGTCGAACTGAACCGCCTCAACCGCTCGGTGGTCCCTGGCGTGGCAAAGCAGTGGGCTCATAGTCCAGACCGGCGGACATGGTACTTCCGGATGCATGAAGATGCTGCCTACTCCGATGGGGTTCCGATCCAAGCTCGAGATTACGCGATCGCCGCTTACCTTAGAATTTCTGACTACGGCAACTCACCTTTCTATAAGCAATACCTCCGTGAGGAAATCGCCCAGATTACCATCTTTGGTGAGCACGCCTTCTCTTACACCTTTCCAGAGCCAGTCACTGAGTTAGGGATGTATAGTAAGATTGGAGGTCTTACACCCGCACCTCCGCACTTTTATGAGGAATTTGGCCCCGATTATGAAGAGCGCTACAACTGGCGCCATCAACCGACCACTGGACCCTACTTCGTCAAAGATCAGGACATTGATAAAGGAGTCTCGGTCACACTCACTCGTAATAAAGAATGGTGGGGAAATGATAAGAAATTTTACCGCTACCGCTTTAACCCCGATAAGCTGGTCTGGAGAGTCATCCGTGATCCTAATAAAAGTTTCGAACTTTTCCGTGCTGGCCAACTAGAGCTGGCACTCGTCTCTGCTCCGAAGTCTTGGTATGAGAAAACAGAAATCTCGAAAGTCTATGATGGTTACATTGAACGGCACTGGTGGTATAATAATTTCCCACGTCCTCAGTTTGGCGTGGAAATGAACCTCGATCGCGAGAAACTGAAAGATCGAAACGTCCGACTAGGACTGGCCCATTCGATGAATTTTGAAAAAGTCATCAAGGTGCAATTTTGGGGGGACTACAATCGTCTTCCTGGCTTCGTGGATGGCTTTGGAGACTTCGTAAATCCCGAGGTTAAGCCATGGCCATTCGCACCGGCCAAGGCGCGGGAATACTTCGCCAAGGCTGGATTCACAGAAGAGGGGAGTGATGGAATACTACGAAAAGAAAACGGCACCCGCTTAGAGTTCACCTTGAGCCACTTTGCGGTGAAACGCTACGCAGATATGATGGCGATTCTTAAGACTGAGGCCAAAAGCGCAGGGGTAGACCTCATCCTAGATAGCTCAACAAGCGTATTCACAAATGCGATGGATAAGAAATTCGAGCTGACCGCCGTGGCGTGGTCAGTGCAGCCTCCCTATTTCTCTTTTTACGAGTACTTCCACTCGCGGAATGCCTATGATGAGCAGGGGAATATTAAGGAGAAGACGAATAATGTGTTCGCTTACAATGATCCGCAAATGGACCAATGGGTGTCAGAGTATCGCCTCACTTCGGACAATGATTTAAAGAGAGAGTTGGCTCATAAAATCCAACAACAAGTGTATGAGAAGTGTGTCTTTATTCCAGGCTGGAAGAGAGACTTTGAGCGAGTCGCTTGCTGGCGTTGGTTACGCTGGCCTAAGACTGAGAGCGTGAATTTCTGCCCCCCGATCGTTTCTTATCCCTATGAGCATTACAGCTTCTGGATCGATGAAGAGATGCAGGAGGAGACCCTCGAAGCGATGCGCACGGGAAAAGTTTTTCCTGAAGTGCAAAACCTCGTAGAAGACTACCGCATCAAATGAGTAACTTGCTAGACATTCAAGGACTGGTCACCAGCTTTGAGACTGATTCGGGATGGGTTCGTGCGGTCGATGGGATTTCGCTCTCCGTGGAGAAGGGGAAAACCGTGGGCTTGGTGGGGGAGTCAGGCTGCGGAAAAACCGTCACCGCTATGTCGATCATCGACCTTTTGCCTAAGCCATCTGGTCAGGTCCTAGAGGGAAAAATTCACTTTAAGGGAAAAGATCTCTGCCAGCTGAATGCGAGTGAAATTCGCCAAGTCCGTGGTGGTGAGATTGGCGTCATTTTTCAGGAGCCAATGTCGGCACTTAATCCCGTGCACCGGATCGGAAAACAGATCGTAGAGATGCTAAAGCTTCACGAGAAAATGTCTTCACGGGCTGCTTTGAAAAAGGCCATAGAGCTGCTCGATGCGGTTGGCATTCCTGCCCCGGAAAAACGAATCTCAAATTATCCTCACCAGCTTTCAGGAGGGATGCGGCAGCGCGTGATGATCGCGATTGCGCTGGCCTGCGAGCCGGACTTACTCATCGCTGACGAGCCTACGACTGCGCTGGATGTCACTGTGCAGGCCCAGATTCTCGAACTCATCGAGGAGATGCAGAAGAAGTTAGGGATGGCGGTTTTAATGATTACCCATGACCTCGGAGTGATCGCTCAGAACTGTGATGACGTCGTGGTGATGTATGCTGGGCGTATCGTGGAGCGGGCTCCAGTCGCAGAGATTTTTGCGCGCCCTCGACATTCTTACACCAAGGGGCTTTTAAGCTCGATTCCGCGCATCGACAGCGAGCGTAAAAGTGAACTGGCGACGATCCCGGGACAAGTCGCAGCGATTCAAGACTTCGTCTCTGGTTGCCGCTTCTGTCAGCGACTGGACCGTCAAAATTCAGCCTTACTTCGGCACAGGCCTGAGTTCCGTGAAATCTCACCAAACCACTGGGTGGAAGTCTGCCCTGAATGTTTTTTAGCCTAATGATTGATACCCCGCCTCTCCTTAAAGTTGAGAATCTGCGCCAGCATTTCCCGATCCGTGGAGGTGTTCTGATGAAACAGACTGGAGCTGTAAAGGCCGTGGATGGAGTGAGTCTCCACATTGACTCAGGGGAGACCTTGGGCTTAGTGGGGGAATCAGGATGCGGTAAGTCGACTCTGGGAAAAGCGATCGTCCGCTTGCTAGATCCTACTGATGGACGAGTGAGCCTAAAGGGCCACGATATTACGCGCATGAGCCAGAGAAAAATCCGCCCTTTACGGCAGGATTTCCAGATGGTTTTCCAAGATCCATCCGAGTCGCTTGATGCTCGCATGGCGGTGGGAGAGCTGATTGCTGAGCCTCTCTTAATTCAGGGGATCGGAAAGCGTGCAGAAAGACAGAAACGTGTTGCCGAATTATTAGACCGCGTGGGCCTGCCTCGGAATGCGATTGCGAAGTTCCCCTTCGAGTTTTCTGGTGGACAGCGTCAACGTATTGGCATCGCGCGCGCTTTAGCGTTAAATCCTGAGCTCCTGGTTCTCGATGAACCTGTTTCTGCGCTCGATGTCTCTGTGCAGTCTCAGGTTATGAATCTCCTTCTCGAATTACAGCGGGAGTTTCACATGTCCTACCTTTTTATCGCTCACGATCTAGCGGTGGTTAAGCACATGAGTGACCGTATTGCCGTGATGTATTTAGGGAAGCTCGTCGAGCTCGCCCCAGCAGATGCCATCTATCAAAATCCGCAACACGCCTACACCAAAGCACTTTTATCCGCGATTCCCGCTCCTGACCCATCGGCGAGGAAACAGCGGGTGATCTTAGGTGGCGATGTTCCGAGTCCGATCAATCCGCCGGCGGGATGTGCCTTTGGGCATCGAGTGAATCACCCTCGTTATGAAGAAAGTATCGGAATGGACTTAGCTTTTGAGGAGATTTCTCCGGGACACTTTGTCCAAAAATGCCCCTGCTGTTCTTAGGAAAGTTTAGGTCAATTGATCCACGCAGAAGCGGGACCACGTTTCTAAACTTTGATAAAGTTCCCCCTTAAGATCCTCGACAGACTGGAAGGCCAGGTTCGCAAGGGCATCTTCTCCTGAGCGGACGACTTCACTTTCAAGTTCGAAAAGATGGACCACCCCTAGGTGAACCTTACCCACCGAGTTACTGTCATCGTTCAAGAGGGCGACGATCTGATTTTGATGCCCCCCTTTGATGATGAGTTCTTCCTCAATCTCTCTTTCTACTCCAGCAAGATAGGTCTCTTTCCCAAGAGGATCGTTTCTTTCATCAACTGGATTAATATGCCCACCGATCCCGATGGACCCTTGCGCATGAAGTCGCTTCTCGCCACCACTTTTTCCACGGGTGTAGTGAAGATATTTTCCGCGATAGTGGAAAAGTGCGTAGGGAATGATCTGTTTAAAATTAGGGTCTTCTTCAGCCTGCCCACGGTCCATGAAAAAATTATTGGCAGGATCTAGAATAGCATCCAAGTAAGGTGAATTGTCGGTCTGGATTCCTTGGAAAGCCCCTAGCTCGTCAAATAACTCGCGGGGAATCACTAGGATTTCCTCGCCCTGATAGTCACGCATCTTGGGAAGGTGCCAGTTCCCCTCTGAACTGTCGATTCTTTGGGGTGATTTTTTGCTGAAAGCTCTTGAACGGTCACCCTTTAGTTTATAGCCTTAAACAGATGAAAAGATGTTTATCCTCCTCTCTTTCAATATGTCTTGTTTCTAGTTTGTTCGTAAGTTGTCTGGAAGAGGACGAGGGTGCGGGAATCGAGAATCTATCTGATAAGCTCGATGGGCAGCGTTTTGATATCGGCCGGACTAAGGAGTTTATTGCTCTGGAGGAGATGAAAATAAAAAAGTATAGTCAGGCCAAGGCTGACATGAAAGAGGTGGAGCGTCTGACAGCTGCGATCGCCCAGAATGAGGAAGACTTCGCCAAGGCTAAGGTGAGCTTCCAAGAACTGAATGAATCTCTTAGCACAACGGAGCAGGAGCTCAAACAGGCACGTATGAATTACAGGGCGCAGGTCCGTAAGGAAGCAATCGGTCAGAACATCGACCTCTCAGAGACGATGGGTGAGAAGTTTAAGGAGGTGAGGGTTATGGCGATTAGCCCGCTTGCGATTAAAGTTTATATGCCGTCTGGTCCCACCACGGTGCCACTGAAAGATCTCTCCGAGAATGTCCGTGAGATGCTACAAATGGGTGAAGATGAGGTGACTGAGCACCTCAAGAAGCAAGATGAAAGGGCGACTGCCCGGGCGGAAAAAATTAAAAAATGGAATGAGGGGAAAGCCAATCGTGCTAAAGAGGCCTCAAAGCAGGAAATTCTGCAGCGCATGAAGGACCTTCAGGAGGAAATTTACGAGCGTGAAGATGCCATTAACGTGCGCCTTCAAGAAATGAAGGCTTGGAAGTCAAAGGCTTCCAATATGGACCTCGATGCCTCAAGAGAAAAGAATGAGGCAAAGTCCCAAAAGATCGAGCGTCTTGCTGAGCTAGCTCGCGATAAGGCGCGTGACCTCTCAGATAAGAATTCAGATTCTTGGGTCGTCGTAGGGCGCCTTAAAGCTGAGCTAGAGGATCTTAAAAGAAGAGGAATCCGATAGTTAGTAGCCGCTAGGATGCTGAGTGGAGAACGTAGTCTAGCACTTTTGAGGAGTCGCCTCCTGCTGCCCACACGTGGCGTAGAAAGTCCGCAGGGTGAATCTCGCCATTTTCGCGGAGAAAACGGCGGTCTCCTCCACAGCTATACATAAGATCAGGATCAAGTTCCCCACGGAGTTTCGCCTCAGCTTTGGCGATGATGCGCGGAAGATAGCTAATGCCGGCGAGCTCTTCTTCGGCTGGGGGAAAGTCTTCTCGGGCGATTACGGTCTGGCTAGCTTGT
>CALFVL010000033.1 GCA_937928425.1 uncultured Verrucomicrobiales bacterium | reverse complement strand
TTCCTGATTTTATGGGTCTGAGGAAATAGAAAGAGCCCCAGCTTTCGCCGGGGCTCTTTGGGGGATTTCACTTATTCTTTGTTACCGATTTTATGAGCTTTGAGATATTCGAGAGGTTTTTTTCCGTCGTATTCAATGCCGTCAATGAAGTCAGAGGTGGGCGGTTTGTATCCGTCGAAGTCATCGGCTGGTATTTCATCTGCGCTGAGTGAGCCTTCGGCGATGAGCATCTTAGCTGCTTTCATGTAGACCTCGGGGAGGTAGACGCTTTTGGCAGTTTCGTCATACCATTCGGCGGGTTTTGGCTCAGTGATCTGGCCCCAGCGACGCATTTGGGTGAGGAACCAGACGCCGTCTGAGTAGTATGGGTAGCTGGCTTTATATTTGAAGAAGACGTTAAAGTCAGGCATCTCGCGTTTGTCCGTTTTTTGGAAGAAGAAGTAGCCAGTCATGGAGTTCTTGATGATGTCGAAGTCGGCACCGACGTAGTTCTTTTGTGAGAGAATGCGGCAGGCTTCTTCACGGTTGGTGAGTTTTCCGTTCTCGGTGGCATCGAGCCATTTACCGGCTTTGATGAGGGCTTTGGTAATGGCGATTAGGGTATTGGGGTTTTCTTCGGCCCATTCTTTGGTGACGCCGAAAACTTTCTCTGGGTTATTTTTCCAGATATCATAGTTGGTGACGACGGGGACGCCGATGCCTTTTGCAACTGCTTGCTGGTTCCAAGGTTCTCCGACGCAGTAGGCGACGTTTTTACCTGATTCTAGGGTGGCGGGCATTTGGGGAGGAGGGGTGGTGGAAAGTTCAATGTCTCCGCCGGTGAAGCCTTTCAGGTCAGTGGAGGTGTACATTCCGGGGTTAATATTGGCGGCGGCGAGCCAGTAGCGGATCTCGTAGTTGTGGGTGGAGACGGGGAAGACCATTCCCATGGGGAGTTTTTTTCCAGAGTCTTTCGCAGCGTCAACGATGGGTTTCAGGGAGTCAGCGGTGATGGGGTGAGGAGGGGTGTCTGACTGAAGCTTGGGGTCATTTTCCTGCATTCCTTCCCAAATTTCATTGGATACGGTGATGCCATTTCCATTAAGGTCGAGGGTGTAGGGGGTGACGATGTGGGCCTTGGTCCCGAAGCCGATGGTGGCGGCAATGGGCTGGCCTGAGAGCATGTGCGCGCCGTCGAGCTCACCTGTGATGACGTTATCTAGGAGTTGTTTCCAGTTAGGCTGGGCGATGACTTCGACTTGGAGGCCCTCGTTTTCAAAGAAGCCTTTTTCTTTAGCGATGACGATGGGGGCGCAGTCGGTGAGTTTGATGAAGCCGAATTTCAGGGTGTCTTTCTCTACGTCGAGTTGCTCGGCGTGGAGGAGACTGATGGCGGAGAGGCCGGTGAGGGCAAGGAGGTGGACTTTTTTCATGATGAGTTATCTGTCTGTTTTGGCAATGGGAGGGTAGCGTGTGGCATACCATGATGATGAAAAAGGAGTCCGGTCAGGGATGATTTACACTCATGTTTGGTTCTTTACCTGAGGTGGTGGATGGAAGATAAGGTGGGGGATTGGCAAGTGAGATGAAGAAGGATGGATGTTACTGGGGGCTGTGTGTGAAGTGTGAAGGAAGTGGCCGAGTGGGGCGGCGGCCTTCTAGGAGGGTGCGGGCACGTTATGAGAAGGCGCTAGGGGAGTACGAGAGACTGGGTAGGGTAGGGAAGGAGCCGAGGCAGCCGGGGGTGCATTATGATGGGTGTGAGCTCTGTAAGGGGAGTGGTTTATTAAGGGGGGAGGTGGCGCCGAGGGTGGATGTGGAGAGGTATCCGAGGGTGGCGATCGTGGGGGCGGGGATCGGCGGGGTGGCGCTGGGGGTGGCGTGTTTACACCGGGGGATTCCATTTAAGTTATATGAGAGGGATGAGGGCTTCGCGGTGCGTTCGCAGGGGTATGGGCTGACCTTGCAGCAGGCGAGTAGGGCGGTGGAGGGTTTAGGGATCTTCGGCTTTAAGGAGGGGGTGGTGTCTAAGAGGCATGTGGTGCATGCGACGGATGGCAGGGTGCTGGGGGAGTGGGGGGTGGCGCAGAGGTCTGAGGTGAAGGGGGTGCCGAAGCGGGTGAATGTGCATGTGGCGCGGCAGGCTCTGCGGGGGGAGTTGTTGGCGGAGTTAGGGGGGAGTGGGGCGGTGAGTTGGGGGCATGAGTTTTTAGGTTTCCAGGAGCGGGATGGGGGTGGGATTGGTCTGAATTTTAGGGTGGGTGGGGAGTGTTGTTATGAGGAGGCGGATTTATTAGTGGGGGCAGATGGGATCCGCAGTGTGGTGCGGAGGGAGGCGCTGGGCGAGGGGGTGACGCCGCTGCGGTATTTAGGCTGTATGGTGATTTTGGGAATTTGTTCTTTGGAGAGCTTGGCTGGAGCGGGGGAGGGATTATTAGATGGGGAGACGGTGTTTCAGACTGCGAATGGTGAGGAGCGGATTTATATGATGCCATTTTCTAGGGAGGCGGTGATGTGGCAGATGAGTTTTTTAGTCCCAGAGGAGGAGGCGAAGGAGTTAAGTGGAAGGGGGGCGGGTGCGTTAAAGGAGGAGGTGTGCCGAAGGGCTAGGTGGCATGAGCCGATCCCAGAGATTTTAGCGGCGACGCCAGTGGAGGGGGTTTCTGGTTATCCGGTTTATGATCGGGAATTATTGAGCGCTGAGTTATTAGAAGGGCATTCTGCGGTGACTTTGCTGGGTGATGCGGCGCATCCGATGAGTCCATTTAAGGGTCAGGGTGCCAATCAGGCTTTATTAGATGCGCTGTCCTTAGCTAGGGCTTTGGTGAGGGGGTGTGAGGATGGGGAGGGCTGGCGGGAGGAGGGTTTACGGGGGCGGATATTGGGTAACTTTGAGGAGGAGATGTGGGAGCGTAGTGGAAGGAAGGTACGAGATTCTGCGGAGGCGGCGAATTTTTTACACTCGGAGTATGTGCTGCATGAGGGGGATGAGCCGAGGGGGAGGGTTTTACGAAGGACGAAGGACGAGGGGTGAAGGGTGAAGGGGAGTGTGCTGAGGGGTTGGTATGGAGTGTGCTTAGGGTGGGGGGAGATGATCGAGTTGCCAGATTTAAGACAGGTGCGGTCGCTGGTCGCAGTGGCTGAGACGGAGAGTTTTACGAGGGCTGCGGAGTTGCTAGGGGTGACGCAGTCTGCGGTGAGCCACTCGATCCGTGCTCTGGAGACGATGTTGGATTGTCAATTAGTGGAGAGGGCGGGGAAGCGGGTGGCTTTGTCTCAGAATGGGACGATTTTATTAAGAAGATTTAAGGCTGCGATCGGGGAGTTAGAGAAGGCTGATGAGGAGCTGGGACTTTTAAAGCGGTGGGGGCAGGGAAGGCTGCGAGTGGGTGCGACGCATACTTTGTGCACTTATTTATTGCCGGCGGTGATGAGGGAGTTCCGTGGGTTATATCCGCGTTGTGAGATTCATATCGAGTCGGGGGATACGTGGGAATTGATTGATTTTTTAGATCGTAGTGAGATTGATTTAGTTCTGGGTTTAGGTGGGAGGGAGCCGGGATGGTCCCGCTTTGAGAGGGTGTTCGAGGATGAGTTAGTTTTTGTGGTGGCGCCGGAGCATCCGTGGGCGCAGGCGGGATCGGTAGAGGTGGCGGAGGTGGGTAAGGAGTCGTTCTTGGTGTATGCGAAGGCGAGTGAGACGTATCGTTTTTTAAAGAAGTCATTTGAGGATGCGGGGGTGCGCTTACGGCCAAGTTTAAGTTTAGGCGATATGGGGGCGATTAAGGAGATGGCGAAGGTGGGTGTGGGTGTGGGGATCGTAGCGCCTTGGGTGGTGAGGGAGGAGATAGAGGCTGGCGAGTTGGTGGCAGTGCCGATGGAGGTGGGGAGCCGGAAGAGGGAGTGGGGGTTAATTTGCCACGAGGGGCGGCATTTGACGATGGTGGAGGAGGATTTTGTGAGAATTTGTAAGAAGGTGGCGGGGGGCTTGGAGTGATGTTTTTTTGTGGTGACTGGGATTGAGTTTTCTAGGGGTGCTGGGCATGATGCGGGGAAGATGAGTGTGAAGAGTCAGTTAAGGGAGATGTTGTTAGAGAAGTCTGTGAGGACGGGTGAGTTTACTTTGGCATCTGGAAAGAAGAGTGATCTTTATGTGGATTGTCGACTGACGGCATTAGATAACCGGGGGGCGGGTTGGATTGGTGAGTTAGGATGGGAGTTGGTGAAGGGGAGGATAGAGGCGGAGGGCTTAGAGGTGGATGCGATCGGTGGGATGACGATGGGGGCTGATCCGATTTCTTTGGTGGTGGGAATGGCGAGTGCAGGAGATGAGAAGGGGCTACAGGTGTTTAATATCCGTAAGGAGGCGAAGGGGTATGGGAGGGGTAAGCAGATTGAGGGAAATTTTAAGAGGGGCGATCGTGTGGTGGTGGTGGATGATGTGATTACAACCGGGGGTTCTACTTTGAAGGCGATCGAGGCGATCCGTGAGGGTGGCGGGGAGGTGGTGTTTTGTTTGGTGTTGGTGGATCGTGAGGAGGGTGGGCGCGCGGCGATCGAGGCGGAGGGGGTTCCGGTGGTGAGCTTCTTTACCCGGGCGGAGCTTTTGGCGTAGGGCTGGATTTTGTCTTTCCGTGAGGAGGGTGGGGGGCTTTGATTCTTCTATGATGAAGTTGATGATGATGGGGGTTTTGGTAGGGGTTTTCGCTGGTTTGGTGGGTGCCTTGTGTGGGGTGGGAGGCGGGATTATTATGGTGCCGGCTTTTGTGCTGGTTTTCGGGATGGAGCAGAAGATGGCGGTGGCGACTTCTCTAGCGGTGGTGGTGGTGTCTGGCTTTTCGGGCACGGTGAATAATGCGCTGAGGTCAGAGTTGATCGATTGGCGGGTGGTGGGTGTGACGGCGGTGGGGGCGGCGGTGGCTTCATGGTGGGGTGCGGACTGGATGCGGAGTTTAGGTAGTGTGCAGTTGCAGAGGGGCTTCGCGGTTTTATTGATTTTAGTGGGGGTGAGGATGCTCTTGATGAAGGGGTGATTTGGCTTTAGCCTTCTGGCGTGGATTCGATCACGCAAGCGGCTTTAGGTGGTGTGGTGGGGGAGTTGGTGCTGGGGAAAAAGTTAGGATGGCGTGGGATGGCGTGGGGGATGTTATTTGGGACATTGCCTGATCTGGATGTGCTTTTTAGTCCGTGGCTAGAGGGGGTGGAGAGTTTACGCTGGCATCGGGGTTTTTCGCATTCGATTTTAATGATGGTGCTGGCGAGCTGTGTTTTTGCGAAGCCGCTTGCGGTGTTACACCGGGAAAGGGGGCTGAGTGTGAGGCGAGCGGGTGGCTTTGTTTTCTTAGCCTGGAGTACTCATGTTTTGATCGATGTGTTTACGAGTTATGGAACGCAGATTTATGAGCCTTTTTCTGATGCACGTGTTTCGACGAGTAATTTGTTTATTGTTGATTTGTTTTTTACTCTGCCTTTGTTGCTTTGTATTTTTTACCGCTTTTGGGCGGGTTTGGTCAGTTTAGGGTGCTGGATACGGTGGAGGAGAGAAGGGGGAGATGAGAATGGGAGGCCTGATTATCCTGAGTTTTCGCTAGGATGTGCGCGGGTGATGATTTCGCTGAGCTGTGTGTATGTGCTGTTTAGCTTTGTGATGAAATTTTGGGCGACGGACCGGATAGGGGAGGCGATGAGGGAGGTGGTTCCGAGTGGGAGCTTGGTGATGGTGGCGCCGACTCCGTTTAATACGATTCTTTGGCGTGGTTTGGTGGAGACGGATGAGGGTTATTTTGTGACTTATTGGTCCCCTTTTGATGAGGAGACGGCGAAGTTTGATTTTTTGGCAAAGCGGAGAGACTCAGCGAAGGTCTTTGAGGGGCAAGAGAGTTTTGAGACCCTGAAGTGGTTTGCGAAGGGGCAGTGGGTGGCGAGGCAGGATGGGTACGGTGGGGTGGTTTTTGTGAATATGCGTTTCGGGGAGTTTCGGAGTCAGAAGGTGGGGCGCTTGATTCCGATGTTTCAGTGGCGCTTGAGTTTCGATGGGGACGGGAAGATGCAGGCCCGCTCTTACCGACCGCGTGATCTGGATTTAAAGGGGGGGTTAGAGCTGATTTGGGAGAGATTAGGGGGCGACCGGAAGCGTTGGGAGGCGACAACTTTAACTTTCCCGAAAATACTGCCATGGTACAAAAGTATACGACATCATTGGGTGCGGTAATTGCTGCTGCTGTGGCGGGCATCCTTGTGAGCACGTTCTTTTTTCCTCACCACGAACAGGCT
>CALFVL010000032.1 GCA_937928425.1 uncultured Verrucomicrobiales bacterium | reverse complement strand
TTATAAACATATTTTGCAAGAAATGAAAACGCCCGACAGGGAAGACTTTATATTGGTTCATGTTGAAAAATTAAAGACCTATAGCAATAGACAGCAAGTTTTTCACGCCCTAAGTATCATCGCGCATGCCGATGAAAATTTTCATAATGAGGAAAGAAAGCTCTTGGACAAGATTGCGTATTGTTGGGGAATAAAAGACAGTGATATATCTTGACAAGGAGATGAAACCTATAAATTCTTGCGCCCAAATGCATATCTAACCTCAATTCATATCTCTAAAATTCATATTTATAGAGCCGCGCATTATTTCGGCATAATGATGACCGCAAGCTTATTCAGATAATATTCATCACAGAGTAGTCATGCGTGGATCAACGCATTAAAACATCAATGTGCGCGAATGTGGGGTAAGTCTGAAATTGATCCCAAAACCTCCTTACTGCTAAAGCAACCAAATACACCATATTTCAAAAGCCCCTTAAACCTGATGGCGATATAAGTGCAAAACATAACAGAATATCTCAGAGTGATAAAATAACAATCTTAGGTGAAATGAGCTATATCCTTTCACCTATTAGTAGTGTAAAGATTTCGTTAAGATTCGGCTAAATCTCCTATAGCCTACATAATTTAGCTGGGTCTGGGCGCATTTTGAAATGGCTAATTATGCAGAATATACTTGTAATTGATGATTCAGAATTTGACAGGCGCATGATTGTGTCTGCAATGAAATCGGCTTGTAATGACATTCGCTGCGTGGAGCTCGCACAGGGCGATAAGGTTCTGGAAATTATGCGATCGGAAGTGCCCAGACTAACAATCATTGATATTCGCATGCCAGGCATGAGTGGATGGGACGTGCTTGATAAGATTAAGGCTGATGCGGCATTATGCAATTCGAATATCATCATGATGTCTGGATCACATTCTGAAGGCGATATTGAAATGGCCTCCCAAAAAGGCGCCGATGGGTTTTATACAAAACCGCATAAGCAATCAGATTATCGTCTCGTAGCGGCAGATATAAAAAATTCATATCTTAATACCGCTGCATAGGGGTTGCTCTTGCTCTTGCGCCAGAACGCTTATAGTCGGAATCTATGTTAGAAATTTTGCTCATTGATGATGATCCCATTGAGTTTAAGTTAATTGAGCGTATGCTTAAGGATTGTTATAAACGCCCTTTTACATTGCGCTTTGCTCAAACACTCGAAAAAGCTATAATTATCCTAAAAACGCAAGACACTGACATCGTTTTACTGGACGATAAATTAAATCATGGCTTAACGGCTAAAGACTCTGTTCCCGCAATAAAAAGAATAAAAGATTCAGCTGGAGTTATCCACGAAACCAATGGAGAAAATTTACGCAAACTTACGCTGCCAAACACCCACCAACAGACTCACTAAGCCTGCTGCCACACAGCCTATAGACTCAAGGATATAGCCAACTACGAGTAAAGCCACACCTGTGGCACAGAGCGCGATCTGCTGCATTTGCCCCTTTTCTTCACTCTCGCGGCAATCTTCACAAACTGCCCCATTGCGCATAAAACGCATTTCAACTGCCCTTCTCGCTTTTGGTTCAGAAGGTCGGATTAGCAAGGCTTGGCAGCGTTTACAATTCATAGATAAGTCAGACTACAGCAGCTCTGAGAGGAAGCTACTAGAAAATACACCCAAATTTAGAACACTCCAGTGAGCACTCACCTCAATGAATGAGCCACTGTTTCTAATAAACCGCTACTAGGGCCCTATAGTCCAACACTAAGAATCTACTTTGATCAAATCTTTCACAGCCGCACGCTCCTCGCAGAGTTCTTTCACAGTAATGTCAATCTTTGACTGTGAAAATGGATCTATCTCAAGGTCTCGCACCACATCCCAAGATTTACCATCTTCTGTACGAATCGGCATTGAGGCGATTAAATCTTTTTCAATCCCGTAAGCCCCATCTGAGCAAACAGCAACACTTGTCCAGTCACCCTTCGGAGTCGGTGTGGTCAGACTACGCACGGTATCAACAACACCATTGGCCGCTGATGCTGCTGAGGATGCACCTCGCGCTTGAATAATAGCGGCTCCACGCTGCTGCACTTGGGAAATAAATTCTCCTTCGAGCCAAGCTCCATCTGATATCACATTGGTCACCGGCTGGCCTTTGATCTTCGCGTGGATGAAATCAGGGTACTGCGTGGCTGAGTGATTTCCCCAGATACAGAGATTAGACACCTCACTGTGATGACAGCCCGCTTTCGCAGCAAGCTGGGACTTCGCACGATTTTCATCGAGGCGTGTCATCGCAAAAAACCTCTCCTTAGGCACTCCCGACGCATTGTTCATGGCAATGAGGGCATTCGTATTACAAGGATTACCCACAACAAGAGTGCGGATATCGTCCGCGGCATTGGCAGCAATCGCCTGACCTTGGCTGGTGAAAATCTTTCCGTTCACTTGCAATAGATCTTTTCTCTCCATACCTGGCCCACGAGGGACAGAACCGACTAGCAGCGCCCAATTCGCACCTGTAAAGCCAACATTTAAATCAGAAGTAGCCTCTATGCTATGAAGAAGAGGGAATGCGCAGTCGTCGAGCTCCATCACCACCCCTGCTAAGGCCTTCATCCCGGGCTCGATCTCGATGAGTCTCAAAGAAACCGGTTGATCTACGCCAAACATTGCTCCTGAAGCTATACGAAACAAGAGTGCGTAGCCAATCTG
Organism: uncultured Verrucomicrobiales bacterium; assembly: GCA_937928425.1. GTDB lineage: Bacteria > Verrucomicrobiota > Verrucomicrobiia > Verrucomicrobiales > Akkermansiaceae > SW10. Next base: position 6,105 of record CALFVL010000032.1, on the reverse strand, counting down.
CCCAGCGGCACCAGTAATGGAAATTGTAATAGGGTCTTTCATCAGTAACAGATGTAACTAGTCCACACCTCATCATAGGTCAAGCTCCCATCAGATTCTGGGGCACTTTTCGCACACCCTGCTACCTTCCCTGCTACTCTCAAGTACGCACTCAGAGCACGCACGTTCTGACTCACGTGAGAATTACGAGGACTCTTCTTGTGTCTGCGACGTGTCTTTCCACCCAGAGATGAAGAGCAAACTCGCCGCTATGCAGACACAACTGTCAGCGACATTAAAGGACGGCCATCTGTAGTCGATAAACGGGATCGTCACATCAATAAAGTCCACCACATAGCCGGCACTCAGCCGCTCCCAGAAGGTGCCCTCTCTGAGATGCTCCAGATAGAACCCCTGAGTGAGGCGGTCTGTCAGATTTCCAACCACTCCTGCAATCAGTAGTGGTGCAGAATAGCGCGCCACCCCCACAAAGACATTCTTACGCCAGAGTACAGTGACTACAATCAGTGCAATGAATGGTACAATCAGAAAGACCACTGGTGCCCAGCTGGTGCCATTGCCCAGACCAAATGCTACCCCCTGATTGTGCACTCGAATAATATTAAAGGAATCCTCTATCAGAGCTATATGTGAGTTTCCCTCGCTATTTTCCCAGTAACTGACAACTTCATTGTCCTTCGTGTAGCCGAGCTTTCGCACGTGAAAATGAAGCACCACCCACCACTTCGAGATCTGATCGAGCACAAAGAGTGGCACCACAATCATGAGGAACCAGAGTACGGTCTTATTCTTCATAACAGTTACGAAATCACATCCTCGCAGCGTGCACACAGCCCCGACTCTCCCAGTGGCTCATAGCGTCGGCAGCGAGGGCACATGGCGTACGCTGTCTTCTGCGCACTTGCCTCTAGACTATCGCCCTCTATGACCTTGAGGTCAGAGAGAATGAAGAACTCTGTTGAGAAATCACGATTCGCTATCAAGTCTCTGTGCGGATAATCACTCGGTACCGTCACTGTGACATCTGCCTCATTGTTCTTTGTGAATTCTTTGGCTTGGATTTTCTCCTCAATCGCCGCTTGAATCGTCCCTCGTAGACTTAGGAGCTCGGCCGTTGTCTTTGAGACCTCTCCCGGTGCATCAGATTCACGGAGTTCGGGGAAATCCTGCATGTGCACTGAGTCTTCAAATCCTGCGTGCTCCCAGGCTTCTTCCGTCGTGTAGCAGAGGATCGGTGCTAGGAGTTTCGTCAAGGCGCAGAAGACATCATGCATGACAGTCTGAGTGGATAGACGGCGGAGACTATCTGAGGCGTCACAGTACATTCTGTCTTTTGTTGCATCAATGTAGACAGCAGAAAGATCCGCCGTGCAGAACTGGTTGACAGCTGAGAATACCTTGCGGAACTCATACTTCTCGTAGGCGTCTTTACAGTTCTCAATGAGTGTGTAGAGGCGCTCGAGTACCCACTGATCAAGGATCGGCATATCGGCCTTCGCCACTCTTTGTGTCTCCACCTCAAAGCCGTCTATATTACCTAACAGAATTCGTAGTGTATTCCTCAGGCGGCGATATGGCTCAGCAATTTGTGTGAAAAGCTTCTCGCCAAAGGGCACTTCTGTCTGCCAGTCCACTGAGGCGACCCAGAGTCTCACAATATCCGCGCCATACTTCTCGTAGTAGTACTTCGCGTCTACTGGTTTCCCGCTCGTAGATGACTTAGAGATCTTAGCATCTTCTGCTGAGATTTTCCCTTTTTTCTTCTGCTCAAGTAAATCCTGATCCACCACAAAGCCGTGTGTGAGTACAGACTTGTATGGTGCGTGGTCATTGAGCCCGACAGAAAGCATGAGTGAGGACTGGAACCAACCACGGTGCTGATCTGTCGCTTCTAGATAGAGATCTGCTGGCCCACTGAGCTCTGGATGGCGATCTAGAACAGCCTTGTGCGAAGAGCCAGAATCAATCCAGACATCGAGTGTGTCTCGGCATTTTGTGTAGCCCGCTGGGAGGTCGAGGCGCTTGGCGAGTTCTTCATCACTGAGCTCAAACCATAAGTTTGACCCTTCTTTTTCGAGTAAATCAGCAATACGGTCAGCGAGGTCGGCATCAATCACGGCCTCACCTTTTTCATCAAAAAACACAGGAACGGGCACACCCCAAGTACGCTGGCGAGAAACACACCAGTCAGGGCGCGCCTCCACCGTACCAAAGAGTCTGTTCCGACCCCACTTCGGTAACCAATTGACCTTATCAATCTCCTCAAGAGCCTTCTCACGAATCCCCTCTAGTGAAATAAAGAACTGCTCGACTGCGCGGAAAATAATCGGCGTTTTTGAGCGCCAGCAGTGAGGATAGCTGTGGAGGTAGTTCTCCTTACCCACCAGACGCTCCTTCATCGCCAGTAGCTTAATAATCGGCACATTGCACTCAAAGACATGTTCCCCCACCATCTCTGGCAGCCCGCACTCCTCGGTGTATTTCCCTTCATCATCTACTGGAGAGAGCACGCCAAGGTCATTTTGCATACCCACAGCGTAGTCATCCGCACCATGCCCAGGGGCGATGTGAACAGCACCAGAACCAGAGTCTGTAGTCACGAAGTTCGCAGCAATCAGCTTAGAGGTTCGCTCTAAAAATGGATGCTCTGCTTCCATGCCTAAAAACGCCTCACCTTTCACTTGCTGGAAAGTTTCTTTCAGGACAAAACCTGTTTTTTGCTCAAAGGCCTCTAGCAAGTCTTTGGCAATAACAAATGACTTCGTCACTAGACCTACAACTTCACCCTTCTTGTCCTTCTTCTCTTTCTCGAAGCTCCCTAACACATAGTCAAGCTGGGGATGAACAGCGATACCGAGGTTTGCAGGGAGAGTCCAAGGTGTCGTCGTCCAGATCACCATGGAAACTGGCTGATCAAAACCATTTCCTAACAACGGGAACTCCACATAGAGTGCGATCGATTTCTTCTCCTTATACTCGACTTCTGCTTCTGCTAGAGCGGTTTGGGCGCCATAGGACCACTGCACAGGTTTTTTGGACTGATAGACATTTCCTCGGCGTATGAGGGCGGAGAAAGTACGGATAATGTCCGCTTCATAGGATGCATCGAGTGTTAAATAGGGGGTTTCCCAATCACCAAAGACACCGAGCCGGCGAAATGAAGCGCGCTGGATATCGATCCACTTACTTGCAAAATCTACGCAGCGACGGCGGATCTCTGCAGGCTCTAAATCACGTGCATTTTGGCAGACTTTGAATTCGATAGGGAGACCGTGGCAGTCCCAGCCTGGGATGTAAGGTGTCTCGTAGCCAGCCATGGTCTTTGACTTCAGCACGATATCCTTCATCACTTTATTGAGAGCAGTTCCCATATGCGCGTCACCATTGGCGAATGGAGGGCCATCATGGAGAATGAACTTCGGTGCAGACTGAGCTTTACGGCGCGCTTGAATTCGCTCGTAGAGACCCTCTTTTTCCCATTGTTCTAGGCGATTCGGCTCCTTAGTTACCAAATCTCCACGCATTGGAAACGTGGTTTGAGGTAGAGTAAGAGTGTCTTTGTACTGTGATGCATCCGTGCTCATGATTTCAGGCGCGCAAGCTAGCCCCTTGGGAGCTCAGGGTCAATCGTCCATTTTTCTGACATCAAACTCCTTATTTCAGCTTTAGACCCTCAATGCCCAAATACCTGTGAAGAAAATAATCTGATCCAATAATTAAGCGGAAACGAGACTTTCGCTCACGCCCTCTCTTCTCCATGCTTCTGGCGTGGATATTGAGCGACTCACAGAATTTCTTCAATCCAATCAATGGAACATCACCTTTGAGGTTAGTGCCCTGCGCCAAGGCCACACTCTAGCACGTGCGCGACTCGTGAGTCAGGCCACTGGGGAATTCCTCCCCGGAGATGATGCTGAAATTCGTGGCTACCTCACAGATAAGACGAGAACCCAGTACGAAACCACTCTGGTCTTCTGGATCGAGCAAGAGACTCTACAGATGGAGAGCGAGTGCAGCTGTGCTCAGAGTCAGAATTGCCAGCATGCCGCAGCCCTAATCGAGTATCTGCTACGTGCGAACCATCTCGCAGAGGCTTTCGATGGATCTATTGATAGATCTCTCGCTAAATCAAATGGAGAATCTCAGTCAACAAACATACCCCAGGCAGCCAAGAAGACTTACCAAACACCACTGACAAAAAACACACCTTCCTCTTCATCCGCGCCTTCCCCATCTGCCGCCCCTCCAGAACATGACTTACACAGCGAGACTCCATCTCAACACGAGTCACCTAGAACAACCGCGCAATCTCAGCTCCCCCCCATGTTCCTTATTCGTATTGAGCGCAAGCCTGCGAGCGAGACTTACTCTTGGCTCCCAGAGATCTACGCCCATGCCTATGCTCTCTATGGTTCTCATAAAGTATCCCTAGAGCCCTCAGGTCTCCTTCCCCCCATTATCCAAGGTTCCCAGAAAATCCGCCGCCAGCAGAACTTAGAAATGCAGGCCTGCCAGCTTCTCTACGCGCTTGACCTCATTCCCGGAGCTGAGGAAGCTCCCCCGTCTCTAAAGAAACTCGCCAAACCTCCCCATGCGGCGAAACTCTGGGCCATCGAGCGCAAGAAATGGCCAAGTCCTGACTTCTACTGGCAGCGCTTCCGCCACGAGGGTGTCCCCGCTCTCGAGTCCCGTGGATGGCGTGTCGAGTTCTCTGCCCACGTGGGACTGAAGCCTCTCGTCTTCCGTACTGAGACTTGGCGCGCTGACATTGTCGAGGAAGGCAAAGGTTGGTTCCATCTCTCAGCGGGCTTTGAGATTAATGGAGAAGCCTTTGAGCTGCAGCCCATTCTCGCTACATTAGTTGAGCAGCAGTTTCTTGAACTCACCAAGCACCTCCCTAAGGGTCAAGAATTCCTCATTTTCTTACCAGATGGTCGCGGCCTAGCTCTTCCCGTGGGACGCTTCCGAAATATTCTAGAGACACTCGGCCGCCTGGTGAACTATCAGTTTAGCTCGGGCCCTATTCGGGTACAGAAGACGGATGCCGCCGCTCTCACCGAGCTCGAAGACCTCGGAGCCGAAGCACCAGAGACTCTCTATGAGCTCTCCGAGGCTTTTGAGAACTTCCGCTCGATCACGGCACTCCCCGTGCCGGATGGTCTCCAGGCAGAACTGCGCCCCTATCAGCTCGAGGGCTACTACTGGATGCAGTTTCTCAAACGCCATGATCTCCACGGCATTCTCGCTGATGATATGGGACTGGGGAAAACCCTCCAGTGCCTCACCCACATCTTACGGGTGAAACAAAGCAGTAAGAGTGACACAGAGAGCCTCCCCTCACTCGTACTCGCTCCCACCTCCGTGGTGCTCAACTGGCAGCGTGAGGCCAGCAAGTTCACACCTCAGCTCAGCGTACTCGTTCTCCAAGGGCCCAAGCGTCATCAGCATTTCTCTGAAATCTCGAGCTACGATCTCGTTCTCACCTCCTACGCCCTTCTGCCCCGTGATATGGATGCCTACAGCAGCCAGCTCTTTGAGCTCATCGCTCTGGATGAAGCCCAGCACATTAAAAACGCGAAGACTCAAATCGGCCAATCTGTTAGAAAGTTGAACTCCCACCAACGCCTCTGCCTCTCAGGCACTCCAGTGGAGAATCACCTCGGGGAACTCTGGAGTCTCATGGACTTCCTCATGCCTGATCTACTCGGTAGTCATGAGGAATTTAATGAACAATACCGAACTCCGATTGAGAAACAGGGGAAACCAAACCAAGGGCAGAGCCAAAGCCGTGCCGCTGAGCTTCTCGCTAAGCGAATCGGCCCACTTATTCTTAGACGGACCAAGCACGATGTCGCCAAGGAACTCCCTCCAAAAACCGAAGTCCTGCAAACTATCCCTCTCAACGAAGATCAAAAAGACCTCTACGAAACGGTGCGCTCCACCATGGATAAGCAAGTACGCGCCGCACTCGCAGCAGCCACTGGCAATCAGTCTAACATAGTTTTTCTCGATGCCTTGCTGAAGCTGCGCCAGATTTGCTCCCACCCTAGCTTACTCGATAGCAGCTATGACCATGTCGAGTCAGCAAAGTTCCATTACTTCAAG
>CALFVL010000031.1 GCA_937928425.1 uncultured Verrucomicrobiales bacterium | reverse complement strand
TCCCCAGCGCGAACACCTGCTGGAATTGCCATGAGCACGTAAAGAAGGGTTCTCCTAAGTTGGCCGGCTTACGCTCTGCGATGGCAGTCGATGAGAACCATGTTCCTTTGAAAGACGAAGCTGGCAGATTGCTCGAGGGTAAGCCAATCGAGTGGGTCAGAGTTCACAAAGCGCCTGACTATGTTTATTTCAATCACTCGGCGCACCTTAATCGTGGGATTTCATGTGTGAGTTGCCATGGAGATGTTCAAAATATGGAAAAGGTCTACCATGCTGAGAGTCATTCCATGGGATGGTGTCTTGATTGTCACCGTGCCCCAGAGAAGCATCTCCGCCCACTCGAAGAGGTCTATAATCTAGATTATGATCCGACTGAGTATCTGAAAGAAAATGCTGTGATTGATACCGCAGGACTGATCGTAGGTGAGGGTGAGAGAATCACTGAGCCAGAGCAGTTTGGAAAATTTCTCCGCGCCCATTGGGGTGTTCAACCCAAAGAGTCTTGTGCGACTTGTCACCGTTAAATTTACCTGTCTGAGATGAGCAAACGCGTCTGGAACCCACCTGTTATTCCTTCAGAGGAAGACTCTACGACTGCTTGGCGTAGCCTAGGAGAAAAAGAGGGCTCAGTGAGCTTTCGTAGTAATCTCGAACGTGAGTTTCCGGTGGGGGACACTCTAAGTAAAGGTGAACAGAGCGTATCACGTCGTAATTTCACGAAGCTTATGGGGGCTTCCACCGCTCTTGCGGGACTCGGTTTAACTTCATGCCGCCGTCCGGAAGGTCATATCGTGCCTTATAAGAAGGCTCCAGAGTGGATCATTCCCGGGACGCCCTTATTTTACGCGACATCCCGTCCAGTTTCTGGGGGTGCCGTGCCTCTCGTCGTCACCACTCACGAGGGGCGCCCTACCAAACTTGAGCCAAATTCTGATCATCCTGATTCCGCTGGAACCTGCGCACAGACTCAGGCTTCCATCCTAGATTTATACTCTCCTTCGCGTTCCCAAAAAATCCTCAAGTGTGGCCAAGTTGCTACTCAGAGCGAGCTGAAAGAGGCTCTTAATGCTCTGGATCTCTCCCAGACCGCCCTCGTCTTTGGTGAAGATGATTCGCCCACCCGCAACCGACTTGCGAAGAACTTAGCTGCAAAAGGAGCTACCCTCATTTCTTACGAGGCAGTTGCAGGGGACCCTCTTCAAAAAGGCCTTTCCCAGGTTGTTGATTTTTCCAAGGCCTCACGCATCCTGTCCTTCGATTGTGATTTCCTCTCAACTGACCCAGTTGGCAATAGCCGAGATTTCTCCAAAAAACGTCAAGGAGGTAATGCGGATTATGACCAAAAAGGAGATGTTTCTGCGGATAAAATGAATAGGCTCTACCAGGTAGAGACTCAATTTAGTCTCACTGGTGGCCTAGCGGATCACCGCCTTCGGGTCGCACCGAGTCGGGTTGCTGTCGTTGCCGCAGCCGTCGCGCAAGCCTTCGGCCTTGGAGGTGCTGAGCCGTCAGACGAAGATAAAAAGGCTTTTTTCCCTGGTGCGGCTGATCCTGCTGAAACCTTCAAAGAGTGGGTTCAGGCCTGTAAGCTCGACCTCGAGAAAGCAGGTGCTGGGGCCCTCGTGCTTGCCGGTTCTCGGCAGAGTAAAGAGGTGAAACAACTCGCCGCCGCGCTCAATGCGAAGTTAGGGTCCCAAGCCGCTAAAATGGTGAAGACGGATCTGGGCCAATATGGCTCCCTCGCTGATCTTACTGCCAAGCTGGATACTGGGGTAATCAAGAATGTGATTTTGATGACGCCATCGAATCCCGTATTCGATGCCGACTGTTTTACTTGTGCCCTCGAGAAAGCCGAAGTTTCGATTCATTGGGGACTTCGGAATGACGCCACCTCATGGGCCTGCGATTGGCACGTTCCTGCTGCTCACTTCCTTGAAAGCTGGGGTGATACTCGGACTGAGACAGGGACTCTTTGCCTCATTCAGCCCCTCATTCTCCCCCTCTACGGAGGAGTCACGGAGATTGACTTTCTTCACGTCCTCGCCGGTGGAGATTTTGCGAAAGGAGAGTTTTTCCCAGCGATGGGTGAGGTGAAAACAACTTTTGCAGAACTCACTGGGAAAGCTGATGAGGAATCTTGGCGTAAAGCTCTCATGGAGGGCTTTGCCCCAGATACAGCTTACGCCACCGGAGAGTTCTCTCCTCAGATTCCTCAGTTCAACGCGGGAGTTTCTCCTAGTCAGGAGAAACTAGAAGTCGTTTTTTCCACAGACGCCTCCATTCTAGATGGTCGCTTTATTGATAATGCCTGGCTTCAAGAATCGCCTGACCCAATTACCAAGTTAACTTGGGATAACGCCGCTCAAATCTCTCCACAAACCGCAAAGGATCTTGGTATCTATGAGCGCGTTGTCTCATTAGAACCTAAAACACCCCTTATGAAGATAGGTGGTGATGTGAAGGTCTCTAAACGTTACGAAACTGGGGAAGGGGAAGGGAATCACTCTCCCATGATCCTAGTCAAGGTCAATGGACGTGAGCTCAAGGTCCCAGTTCTTATTGCCTATGGGCATGCTGATAATGCGATTACAATTCCTGTTGGCTATGGCCAAGCAGCTGATGACGGGCGCTGCGGTGCCGTTAAATTTGATGCCAAGGCTCCTTCGCTCGGGCACGTTGGCAAAAATACCGGTTTCAATGCCTACCACCTTCGTAGTCTCGATACTCCGTATTTTGCTACAAACGCCTCGGTTGAACTGACTAAGGAAAAATATCCTGTCGCACTCACTCAGGAGCATAACTCGATGTATGGTCGTGCTCTCGCGCGGGAGATTTCTACCGATACTCTTGAAGGGAAAGGTTCCTTCGCCGAGCAGAAGAAGAAGGTCAAAAAACAGGGTATGGACTCCCATGCTCCACCTAATATTTCCCTCTATAAACCAGAGGGAAGTAGTAATTGGTCAAAGTCTGACCTTGCTGCCAAGACTCACCTTGCTGATGAGATTCACCAATGGGGTATGGCGATTGATCTTAATACCTGCACCGGTTGTAACGCCTGTCTCGTAGCCTGTCAGGCCGAGAATAATATCCCCGTTGTCGGGAAGGATCAGGTCGCAATGGGTCGTGAAATGCACTGGATCCGCATGGACCGCTACTTCGCATCTCAGGAATATGAGTATCAAGGTGGTCATAAAGCGAAAGATAGCTCTGGTAATAAGATCAAAAACCCAGCTTGGGTGACTCAGAATCCTGAGTCTATTCCTCAACCTGTCGCCTGTGTGCAGTGTGAGATGGCTCCATGTGAAACCGTTTGCCCAGTCAATGCGACAGTCCATACGGAAGAGGGGCTTAACTCGATGGCTTACAACCGTTGTATCGGAACTCGTTATTGCGCTAATAACTGTCCGTATAAGGCACGCCGCTTTAATTTCTTCGACTATAATAAACGTAATCCTTTGATTAAAGGGAACCTCTACAAGGGGCCTTTTGGAGAGAAACAAGTTGGAGAAGCACCTCACTTGCAGCGCAACCCTAACGTCACCGTGCGTATGCGGGGTGTCATGGAGAAGTGCACCTATTGCGTGCAGCGTCTGGAGTCTGCGAAAATCAAGCAGAAGCAGCAAGTGAAGGTGAAGACATACTCGTCGGGTAAGAAGTCCTATGAGGTGAAGGTTGATCGTGTCGCTGACCTCCGGGTTAAGAAGGACAGTGTGAAAACTGCCTGTCAAGATGCCTGCCCCACTAGCGCGATTTCATTCGGAAACCTCCTTGAGAACGACTCGAAAGTCGTCCGGGCAAAAGGAAATGTGCTCGACTCTGTGAAGATCATCAAAGGAGATGACTACGAGGAGATTCAGGGTAGTCCACGTAATTACGATCTCCTCCAATATATCAATACTCGTCCGCGCACCAGCTATCTCGCCCGTGTGAAGAATCCGAATCCCGAAATGCCTGATGCCAAATATCTTGGCCAGGCCACTATCAATATTCACTAAACCTTTCCTGCGACTGAACCTATGTCCGAAGCGACCACACAGTCTGAGAACACCTCTTCTAGGGTGAAAATCCCCGTGCTTGAGCGCGAGAAGTTGATTCTCAACAACCGTTCCTACCATTGGATCACTGAGCGAATCTGCGGAGTGGTCGAGGGCCGTCAGCCATTCCTCTGGTGGATTCTTTTCATCCCCTCTGCCATTATTGCCCTAGTTGGTGTTGTAGGTGGCTTGACTTATCTGGTTTCTACTGGAGTTGGAGTTTGGGGAAATACCAATCGCGTGATGTGGGGATGGCCTATCGTGAATTTTGTTTTCTGGATCGGGATTGGGCACGCTGGAACTCTCATTTCTGCGATTCTTTTCCTGACTCGTCAAAACTGGCGCACCTCGATCAACCGAGCCGCTGAGGCCATGACAATTTTTGCCGTGATGTGCGCAGGGATTTTCCCGGCCTTCCACGTGGGTCGTGTTTGGATGGCATGGTTCCTCGCACCCATCCCGAACTCGAATGCGATTTGGCAAAATTTCAAGTCACCTCTTTTGTGGGATGTCTTTGCGGTTTCGACTTATTTCACAGTCTCACTGATTTTCTGGTTCCTCGGTATGGTGCCTGATCTTGCAACCATTCGTGACCGTTGTAAGCCAGGAATTCGTAAGTTTATGTATGGAATTTTCGCTCTCGGTTGGCGGGGCGGAAACCGTCAATGGAGTCATTATGAGATGGCCTACCTTCTCCTTGCTGCGCTTTCTACACCACTTGTCCTTTCAGTCCACTCCGTTGTCTCTTTTGACTTCGCTACGTCAGTTGTTCCCGGTTGGCACACCACAATCTTCCCTCCATATTTCGTTGCTGGTGCCATCTTCGGAGGATTCGCGATGGTTCTCACGATCATGATCCCGGCGCGGGCCCTCTACGGTCTCCATGACATGATTACGATGAAACACATCGATAACATGGCTAAGATCATTCTCCTAACAGGGACAATCGTCGGTTATGCCTATCTGATGGAACTTTTCATCGCCTTCTACTCGGGTGCTAAATACGAGGGGGCTGCTTTCCTCTTCCGTATCGATGGGCCATACTGGTGGGCCTATTATGCGATGATGGGCTGTAATGTTCTTTCTCCACAAATTTTCTGGTTTAAGAAAATGCGCGAGAACCTCTGGGTCGTGATGGCAGTGGCCATGTGTGTAAACATCGGAATGTGGTTTGAACGCTTTGTCATTATTGTGACTACTCTCGCCCGGATGTGGTTGCCCGGTGATTGGAAGACTTATAGCCCCAGTGGAGTTGACGTCCTCACCTTTGTAGGAACCATTGGAATGTTCCTTGCTCTCTTCCTTCTTTTCCTCCGTTTCCTTCCCTGTATCAACGTTGCAGAGGTCAAGTGGACGCTCAAAGAAAGTGACGCTCACGATGAGGATAAGAAGGCACACCCAGATGATGGCATCGAAGTCATCGAGGCTTACCAATACGAAATTCACGAGAATCCCGAAGGCGCGGCTAAGGAAGCTGGTCTGGAGGAGATAACCCCTAAGACGGAGAAGGCATGAGCACAAAAGTCCGCAGAGTATACGGCTATTTAGCTGAATTTAAAAATGCCTCACAGCTCTACAAAGCAGCTGAGAAGGTTCGTGACGCCGGTTTTAAGAAGTGGGATTGTTATTCACCTTACCCTATCCACGGACTGGATGATGCGATGGGGGTGAAGCGCTCTATTCTCCCTTACTTCGTCTTTATCGGAGGTGTGACAGGTTTCTTAACTGCGATTGCTCTGGCCTACACCACACAGGTGGGACTTTATCCAACGATTGTCCAAGGGAAGCCTGCTAACATCTTCACCACGGCAGCTTTCTTTCCAGTGATGTTTGAGCTGACGATCCTCTTTTCTGGTTTTACGGTCTTATTTGGACTCTTAGGCCTGATGGGTCTCCCTCGATGGAATCATCCGATCTTTGCGAGTGAACAGTTTGCTCGTGTCACTGATGATAAATTCTTTATCGCAATCGAGGCTCGGGACGCCAAGTTCTCGGCTGAGGCTACCAAATCTCTCCTTGCTGAAATCGGGGGTGAACATATCGAACTTGTGGAGGACGACTCTGAGTAAATCATGAAATATTTTTTCCTCGCTCTCATTTCTTTTGCGATCCTCATTGTTGGGGTATTCGGCTTACGTGGTGATAAATTTTCCCAAGCTCCTATTGAGGTGTTCCCTGATATGGATCATCAGGACAAGGTGAAGGCACAGACCGCGAATTCTTTCTTTGCTGACGGGATGGGCTCTCGCCGTCCAGTCATCGGCACTGTTCCTAAATATGCTGATAGTGGCATTATGCCATTGGAATTCGGGGTAGGCCGTTCTGGCTATTATTTTGACGGTAAGTTAGACGGTTCCTTCGGAAATGGAATGCCTGTTGAACTCTCTCTCAGCGACGAGTCTGACTCCATTGGATTTCTCGCCCGTGGGGAGGATATGTTTAATGTCCATTGTGCGATTTGTCATGGAAAGTCAGGTGATGGGAAGGGAGTCGTTGCCGCCTATTTCGCTAAGGCTGATCCGATTATCACGGTTCCATCTCTCCTCACAGCTCTCCCAGCAACCCATCCTGATGGCCTCATTTATGATGTGATTTCTAACGGTAAGGGTGGAATGGGTGCTTATAAACATAACATCCCGGTGCGCGATCGCTGGGCCATCGTCGCTTACCTTCGGGCATTGCAGACCTCCAATAACTAACTTCTTTCTCACCTGACTCATCACGATATGGCACATCAAGTGACATCAAAAGACATCCCAACTAAGGGGGAACATCTGGAGAAAAGCAGAATTGCAAAAATCCAGCGTCTTTCCGGCGTTATTGGAGGTGGGGGACTCCTCGCTAGTATTATCTACCTTCTCGTTGGGAGTGGAACTTATCATGGTTCCTATGCCTTCTCCTGGCTCTTTGCGGTTTTCTTTATCCTGACCCTTGCTCTGGGTGGTTGCTTCTGGACCTTTCTTCATAATCTTTCTAACTCGGGTTGGGGGACCTCTGTTCGGCGGATGATGGAAAATTTAGGCTTTGTCTTTCCCTTTCTTTTTATCTTCTGCATTCCTTTTCTTTTCCCAGAAGTTCAAAAGTATCTTTGGGAGTGGATGACTTCTTACGATGCCGCTGTAAAGGCGCACCCTGAGATGTCTTCGAGTGAAGCTCTCTTCCATAGCAGTAACACGCATGACCACCTTCTAGCCGCTAAGACATTTTATCTAAATCCAGGTTTCTGGCTCGCCCGCTTCTTTACTTACTTCATCGGACTCGGTTTTTTCATCTGGCTTGTTCGTAAGTTTTCAATCGCTCAGGACAGCGATGAGAATCCGGGAACTAAGAATCTTTTCGCTGCTCGCAAGCATTCGTCGTGGAGTATGATTGTCTTTGGCGTGACCCTCACCTTCCTCGCACTGGATTTAGTGATGGCCCTCGATTTCTCATGGTTCTCCACCATGTTTGGAGTCTATATCTTTGCGGGTTCTGCCTTGAACTCGATGGCCGTTTTGATTCTCACTGGTATTTTCCTTCAGCGAGCAGGCTACCTTAAAAAGGTAGTCACTCAGGAGCATTACCACATCATGGGAAAACTCTGTTTCGCCTTCACTGTCTTCTGGGCCTACGTCTCGTTTTCTCAATTTTTCCTCATCTGGTATGCCAATATTACCGAAGAAACTCGCTACTTTTTGCTCCGTAACACTGAGAACTGGAATCTTGTCAGTCTCTCCCTAGTCTTCATGCACTTCGCACTTCCTTTCCTCGCGCTTCTCCGCTCTGACGTGAAGAAGAATCAGAAGTTTATGGTCGCGCTCTGTTGCTACATTCTCTTCATGCACATTGTGGATGTTTATCACATGATTATTCCAGAGCGTGGACCTTCAGTTGGTCTCGTTGTGGATCACCTCCCTCAACTATGGATAGGAGGCTCCTGGATTGGTGACCTTCTTGCTTTCATCACGGCCGTCTCGGGATTCCTCTTCTTCTACCTTCGTAACCTTAGCTCCGCAGCGCTCTATCCACACCGTGATCCCCGTATTCTGGAGTCTGCTAACCTTCATAACTAAACGTCATGGACCACACTCGTGATAATCCCTTGAAACGCTTCACGGCCTTCTGGATCGCCATTCTCTTAGTAGCATCCTTTGGCATTGCTTGTCTGATCGTGCGCCCTATCACCCATGCGAGAGTTGACTCGGCTGTGAAAGCTGCCGCTGACGACCGTAGGGCTATCCGTGCTCAGATCGACTCTGCTCAAGAGCAAAAAATCAATAGGACTTCCCTCGATAAGGCTTTGCAATCCCAAGCGCAATCCCTCCTCACTTCAAAACCCACTCCTGTAAAACCTCAGGCTGCTTCTCAGTAGTCACTCAGAAGGTATTTTCAAACTGATTTTTTCCATGGCTGAGACGACTTCCACCACTGAACCAAATGATGTTGCCTTGCGGGCCTCAATTGACCGCTCACTGCGCCATCCCGTGATGTTCTTCTTCACAAGTGGGGCCGTTTGGCTCGCTCTTGCGATTGTTCTTGGGCTCATCGCTTCCGCTAAAAAGCATTTTCCGGAGCTTCTCGATTGCCTTTCTTTTGTTGATGCAGGCCGAGTCGATGCTGCCCATCTGAGTGCTCTCATCTACGGATGGGGAGTCCAAGCCGCCTTTGGTATGATCATTTGGTTGATGGCTCGCCTATCTCGTAAAGAGTGTAGCAATGCGGGGACGATCCTTGCTGTGGGTCATCTTTGGAACCTTTTCGTCATGATTGGAGTGCTCTCTATCATGGCAGGAAAGGGATCAGGGATCGCATACATGGAGTTCCCCATTTTTATATGGCCATTACTGATCTTTTGTTACCTTGCAATCACCATCTGGTCACTTGTCCAGTTTCAGGTCCGTGATGCTGGCCATGTCTATGTCAGTCAGTGGTATCTTCTCGCAGGTTTATTATGGTTTCCTTGGCTTGCGGTGAGTGCCTTTCTCTTTGTCTTTGTTTTTGAAGGTCATCCTCTCATGGCGACTGCGATCGCGTCATGGTTTAAGGGCTCACTCTTCTTTCTCTTTTTCCTCCCTACAGCTCTTGCGAGTGCCTATTACCTCGCACCTAAGGTTACGGGGCGGCCAGTTTATAGTTATAATCTGGCCCTCTTTGGATTTTGGGCCTTAGCATGCCTTGGTCCTTGGGCTGGAATGCAGAAGCTTGTGGGGGCTCCGATTCCGCAGTTTTTACCTTATATGGGAGCAGCAGCAATGGTGCTTATCTTAATTCCTGCTATTTCCGTAGGCCTAAATATTCTCAAAACTGTTTATGGTCGTCAGGAAATCGTGGCTGAGAGTCCTTCGCTGCGGTTTACGAGTAGCGGTATTGTTCTTTTTGTAGCCTACGGGTTTCTTTCCTTTTTCCTTCATACTGTCCCTGCAATGAAAATGACCCAGTTTAGCTACTCGGGCTATGGTCTTGATATTCTCGGACTCTATGGAGTCTTTTCCCTCTGCGCATTTGGAGCAATCTATTTTATTGTCCCGAGAATTACGGGCCGCGAATGGCTTTCACGCCGCTTCATTTCTTGGCATTTCTTTTTCTCCCTTTATGGCGTAGCCTCTATCGTGATTTGTGCGGTCGTGGGCGGAATCACTCAGGGGCAGGGTATCGAGGATGTTTCACAACCATTCGCGACAATGGCATCACGGGCCAGTCAGTATGGCTGGGGTGTCACGATTGCTTGGGCCTTCCTTCTCTTTGCGAACCTCTTCTTCTGTCTTCACCTTCTCCTTATGTGGGCCCGTCTTGGACGCCGTTCGTCGCATCCTACCTTACTAAAAGGACATCATGCTGAAAGTCCGCATGGACCTGAAGGTGAGATTGATAACATTGGTTCTGCTTCTGCCTAATTGTAGCCCTTATTTTGACTCATGACTTTTAAAGCATTTATCTTCGGTCTTCTCGCCAGCTTCGGTTTTCCGTGGCTCGTTGCAGTAGTGATTCCGTTTTCTAAGATGCGCTCACTTGAGCCAGTCAGATATGAGGAAGGATCAAAACTTTCTGGAGTGTTTATCCCGAAGCGTGATGGGCGGATTACTGAGGGATCTAAGGTCTATGGACAAGAGGGGTGTTATCATTGCCATACGCAGCTGATCCGTCCCAGCTATGCAGGAAATGATGTCTTCCGTGATGAGTGGGCTGGTCTTCGTAAGACTGCTGACCACGCCGATACACGTCGCGAAACTCTTGCAATGGATTTTGAAGGGGAGAAAGTTGCTCACATTGGTCTGAGTAGAGTGGGTCCCGACTTATCGAATTTTGGCCGCCGCTTAGAGGAAAATTTGAAAGGCACTGATATGTCTCCTGAAGATTGGACTTACCAACACTTGTATAATCCTCGTGGCCTTAAAAATTATCGGGTTGGAAGTCAGGACCTCGCCGAGCGTTCTAGTTGTCCCGCTAAAAGAGGCCTTTTTAAAGTGGTCGACTCTTCCGGAGCTGGAGGTGGACTTCTTCCAATAGAAATTGAAGAGGGGAAGGGCCTCCGCCCGACAGATCGTGCCCGTCAGCTCGTGAGCTACCTTATCTCTCTGAAAAAAGACACTCTCGGACAACCGTTACCCGAAGTCCTGAACCGTAATCCTCAGGCTTCAACCGTAGAAGAATAAGCTCATGGCGACCTCTCCATCCAACCGCGACTTGCAACCTGACCTCGGTGAGACAATTAATGTCTCAGAAGCCCACGCTGCAATGAAAGATGCTCCTACTGCTGTCGGACGTGAAAAATCACTCCGTGAAAATGGCATGGAAGCCGTCTCACTTTGGCTCATTCTTGTTTCTGCGGTTGTGGTCCTTGTTGCAGGGTCTGTGATGGGGCAGGGAGGCTCGTTTTTCGGTTACGGAGAATTGGTAAAGGATGATTACATGCGTGGGAAATCTCCGGTCAAAGAAGAAGTTCCCCTTCAGCCTATTCCAGCTTTGACCCTTCTCCAAAAAGAGGGGCAGAAGCAGTATGCGGCTTGTGCAAGTTGTCACCAGACCAGTGGGGCAGGTGGCGGTGGTTTTCCTCCTCTCGCAGGTTCCGAATGGGTCACTGGAAATACTGAACAGCTCGCCATGATTATTCATAATGGAGTCGGAGGACCCATCGAAGTAGCTGGTAATAGCTACAGTGGGAACATGGGTGCAATCGGGGCGAACTTTGGGCCGAAGGAACTCGCGGCAGTGATGACCTTTATCCGGACCTCTTGGGGGAATAATGCGAGCTTAGTTACGCCTCAAATGGCCGAAGAGGCATTAAAGATATCAAAGGCACGTGGAGGAAGCCCAACAACGGCAGAAGAATTGAAAAAAAATCACGACAAAATGCTTCCTGGTGACACTTTAGACCCAGACACCCTTTTGGACCCCGAAACTTGGGAGCCTATCCCTGTTGCTGAATAACTTTTAACCGATCATAGAATAGAACCATGAGCGCGGACTCTCACGATCATCACGACCTTCCTTTCTGGAAGAAGTATCTCTTTTCAACTGACCATAAGACGATTGGGATTCAGTACGGTCTTGCGGCTGGAGCTTTCCTTCTTTTTGGTTTCTTCCTTATGATTGTGATGCGCTGGAGCATCGCTTATCCTCATGAGCCTCTTCCGGGCTACCTAAGCTGGATTTTTACAGATGGCTGGAAAGGTCGTTGGCTAGATGATGGAAAGGTTACTGGAGAGACCTATAATATGTTCGGGGCGATGCATGGCACGATCATGGTTTTCCTCGGGGTGGTACCCCTCGGTTTTGCAGCCTTCGGGAACTATGTCACCCCTTTGCAGATTGGGGCCCCTGATATGGCATTCCCAAAGCTTAACATGGCCAGTTTCTGGGTCTACCTTGCGGGTGGAATCGTCATGTGCATGAGTTTCTTCATGGAGTCTGGCGCCGCAAAGTCTGGTTGGACGAACTATTCGCCCTTGGCTGGTTATGCCGACCGACAAATCGTGAACCAGTTACTCGCAGGACAGACGCAGTGGCTCATTGGCCTTGTCCTCCTCATCACCTCGTCACTTCTGGGCTCGGTAAATTTTATCACCACGATTATTCAGCTTCGGGCCAAGGGTCTCACTTGGATGCGTCTTCCGTTCTTCGTTTGGGCGATGTTGGTGACTGGTTTCCTTCTTCTCCTCGCATTTCCTCCACTTGAAGCTGCAGGGATTATGCAATTGATGGATCGGATGGTCGGTTCTAGTTTCTTCATGCCGACGGGCCTATACTCTGCTGCTGATGATGTAGCCCTTGACCTCTCCGGTTCAGGAAGCCCACTCCTCTTTCAGCATCTTTTCTGGTTCTTAGGACACCCTGAGGTTTACGTCCTTTTACTGCCTGCCATTGCTTGTGTGGCGGAGATTATCCCCGCGAACACTCGGAAACCTCTCTGGGGATATAAGCCGATGGTTTGGGGGGTGATTGTTCTCGGTTTCCTTTCGTTCATCGTTTGGGCTCACCATATGTATCTCACTGGAATGGGACCTGTCATTTCGACATTTTTCCAAACCACCACCGTCCTGATCTCGGTCCCCTCAGTGATTCTTCTTACCTCATTGATTATTTCGCTCTGGGGAGGGTCGATCCGCTTCACGATGCCTATGATCTGGGCAGCAGCTTTCTTGCCGATGTTCGGGATTGGAGGACTGACAGGTCTCCCTCTCGCCTTTAACCTTGCTGACCTTCACCTGCACGATACCTACTATGTGATCGGTCACTTCCATTACGTGGTGGCACCCGGTATTCTCTTCGGGCTCTTCGCTGGGATTTATCATTGGTATCCCAAGATGACTGGGCGCTTCATGGATAACTTCCTCGGGCACCTACATTTCTGGCCCTCTTTGGTCTGTATGAATCTTCTATTCTTTCCGATGTTAACTCAGGGGATGGCTGGCTTCCACCGCCGCTGGTATAACGGAGGTGAAGGGTATATCGAGAAGGCTTCAGACGGGGTAAATGTCTTCGGGCAGACCGTTGCAGATAATATCTCGCTTAACGAGGTCATGACCAGTGCCGCGATTGCCCTTGCGATCTTCCAAATTCCCTTCCTCCTCAATATGTTTATTAGTTACTTCTGGGGAAAGAAAGTGACTAGCGATAACCCTTGGGACGCTACGACTCTTGAGTGGGCCACCCCGACTCCTCCGGGACACGGAAACTTTACTTTCGACGTCGCCGTTTATCGGGGTCCATACGAGTATAGCCGTCCTGACCACGATAAGGACTATTTCCCACAGTGGGAGGAGCCGAAACGGGACGCTCCGGTCGTAGAATCTGAGGAAAATCCTCATAAAGAATCCCCCGAAGCCTAGTCCACTTTTACTGTCTACCTTTCTTGATCCATGGAAATTCCCTTCATCGTCAACGCCCGTAAAGATACCGGACTCTTCAACTCGAAGGTTGGAATCTGGCTCTTCCTCGCTTCTGAGGTCACTCTCTTCGGAGGCCTATTTTCGGGTTATCTCTTCCTTCGACTCTACGCTGACTATCCTTGGCCTGAACGAGCACTCCCTGTCCTGCCAGGACTGATCAATACCTTTATCCTTATCGGCTCATCCGTGACGGTTGTCTTTGCTTGGGCTGCCTTGAAAATGAGGGAGTGGCGAAAGTTCCAGATTTATATGTGGATCACGCTGATCTGTGCGGTTCTCTTCCTCGGACTTAAAGGGATCGAGTATAATGCCAAGTTTCACCACCAAGCGGTTCGTCTCTCCAGCGAGGGAGCAGTTCAAGATTTTGGTTACTTAGAAGGTCATGTCCATTATGGAAAATTAGATGAGAATGGCCAGCTCGTGGAGGTTTCTAAGGAAGAGAAAAAGGAGAATCCAGAAGGTGTCTTCTCTGCGAATAAGATTATTTTTAAAGCAAATGAACTGACCTTCGCTCTCAAGCGCCCAGCTCATGAGGCCTATGTGAAGGAAATTCTTAAACAGGCTGGTGATCAGCATACAATCTCCCTTGTTGGAGATTATCGTGTTATTGATGAAAAGGAGCTCCACGCAGGCGGAAAAAACCGTGCTCAGTTAGAGGCTAGTGCAGCCGCTCTCGTGGTAGCGGATGGTGCGGTGCTCTCGATTGACGATCTGGATGAAATGGAGGAAGCCTTCTTACAAGCGCGTGCGCATGATAAAGAGATCCGCACCGAGTTTCTACGAGCTTCATGGTCATGGATTCGCGATGAAAAGGGTATCGAGGACATCAGTAACCTCGTCATTACCACGGATCTGTGGAAAGAGCGGATGGCTGAGGATAATGAGAAGATTAAGAACCTCATGTTGAGTGCACCGGGCACTGTTCGCTATAAAATTGAGCCTCCGCTTACTCTTGTTTGGAGACCAGACGATATCCCTAAGCTCGCGAAGACTGAGCTGAAGCTCCGTGATGATACGGTCGTAAAAGGAGAGCTACAACCTAGCCCGATGCTTCTCGGGGTAGATGCAATAGACTTCCGTCATACCGCTCTCCGAGCCGAAGCTGAGGGGATTGATCCACTAGAGGCAATTAAACAGAGCTGGATCCTAACCCATAAAAACAGTCAGGGTGAGAACGAACTCAAGAAGGCCTGGATCTGTCATCAAGCATGGTTACGTCATCTCACCGAAAAATTAGATAAGACAAACGAGAAAAAAGGCTTGGAAGGGGAAGATCGACTGGTTCCCACTGAGAATGATAAATACCGGATCAACTGGGATCAGATGGTCGGATATGCGAGACTAGATTACGATCCTGAGCGGGTTTACCAAGCTCTCAGTGATGAGGGGAGTGGAGAAAAGCTTTACCGTGCTGGTCTCTTCGACCTTGGTGGCTTTGCGGGTGCGGATCATTCTAATAAGAACTATCACTTCCCGCATGTGGAGATTCCTCGCGAGAATGTCGGATTCACCTCCACCTTTACTCCTAAGTGGAACACCTACTATGCGATCTACTTTACCATCACTGGACTTCATGGTCTCCACGTCATCGGGGGAGCCATTGTCCTAGGTTACTATCTTTTCTTTGGACGTAAGATGTATGACTCTAATCCCGAGTGGTTGGCAAACCGTGTAGAAGTAGGTGGTCTCTTTTGGCACTTCGTGGACTTAGTCTGGATTTTCCTCTTCCCGATCCTTTACTTAATGTAATCACACTCTCTATTTTCTCTTAATTTCCTTTATTGCTATGGCTGACTCAGTTGAAGAAATCAAAAAAGCAAAGAAACTCTATCTAGTGATCTTTGGGGCTCTCCTTGTGGGAACCGTGCTCACTGTGGCGGTGGCTACCATCCCTTTTCTTGATGTTGGTGGACATGGTTTTGATGCTGCAGATGCCGTGCTGGGCCTGATCATTGCGAGTGTGAAGGCAAGTCTCGTGATGCTTATCTTCATGCACTTAAATCATGAGAAGCCATTGATCTACTTCTTTTACGGCGTTGGTATTGTCATGGCTTTCTTCTGCATGTGGTTAATTGGTTGGTCTAAGAGTGATCCCATTCAATATGGAAATTCAGAGAAGGCGGACGGCTTTTATAATCCTGAGAAGGCAGCTACGAACGTTCACGGGCACGATTAACTCACTAAACTTATGTCGATCAAAGGATTCCATCTCATTTTCATTTTCATCGCCTCCATCTTCTGTGG
>CALFVL010000030.1 GCA_937928425.1 uncultured Verrucomicrobiales bacterium | reverse complement strand
GTCTTGTTCTCCATTCCGTATTCCAGTAGCACGCCTTGCTGCGGCACAGGCTGCTCTTGAAGAGAAAGGAATGGCCCGTGCTGAGGTGAGCTAAAGCTTGCTAGAGCATTCTTTCAAAGTCCCATCTGTTCGACACAGGTGGGGCTTTTTTTATGGCCAGATTTCGCAGGGAAGGGGAAAGACCTTTCGCGTCACTGATGGGTCATCTGCTTTTCCACATCTCCCGAGCATCCGCCTCGTCTGGCTCTTCAACCTCTTTACCAGAGGTGTCGTAGATTAGTTCGCGATCTCTGCGGCTTCCGTACTACTGCAGCTCGGTGCAGGAACGCGCCTCGCGATGCCTTTAAGAAGACGGCCGAAGATGTCCGCCCCTGTGATGATCCGCTTATGCTCCGCGGTCCAGTAGAGGATGACATCACGGTCTACCACGTAGTCGTGAGAATCTTCAGCCTCGACCACGAATTCTCCCAGAACAGAGTCGAGATAAGTCTCCTCCTCAGTCACAACAATAGGGCGGTGGCACTGAGCGTAAATATCAGGCTTACCGTCCATCACGTTCAGATCGCAGAGAAACTTCGTCGTGTCCATCACGATGACAGGCTCTTCAGCCTCATTCATAATAATGGCCCATCGGTGATGATGTTTTTTGAGCGACTCGACAAAGCTCTTTCCCTCCTCCGTATCGAGTGAGGGAAGAATGGTGAGGTCGAGCTTACTGGGAAATTGGTAAATGGTGTTCTCTTCCACCGGATTTCCTTCCTCGATGATTTTACGGTCATCTAGGTCTAAGAAATTCAGCGCACCTTGTCCCTCATTCGCGCTAATTTCGGAGTCCTCCTCATCAATGTGACGTTCCAAAATAATCTCAATATCCCGCTCTTCGAAGAAAGTGGGACCCTCCGGCCCGATCCATCCGTCTAGGAGGATCGCGCAGGGCTTCGTAATCGGATAGAGGGCAATTTGGTAAAAACGGATCACCGGTGAGAGAAGGGCCGCGACTCGCAGGGCATTACGTGAGAAGTAAGCCTGCGGCATGATTTCTCCAAAGAAAGTGATGCCGATCGTAGAGAAGAGGAAACCTCCGACTCCCGCGAAGACTGATTCACTGAGCAGGGCGAGGATGACATTCACACTCACGTTTCCCCAGAGAATGGTGCAGAGTAATAAATTCGCATCCTTACGTAATCCGAGGACTTTAGAAGCCGCCGCATTCCCGCGCTCAGATTCTGCTTCTAGCCGGAGGCGCCCCAGAGAAAAGAAGGCTAAGTTACAGCCTGAAAACATCGCTGAGTGAACGATACAGACGAAGATGCCGAGCCAAGTGAGGTATTCCATTTAGTTTCTGTTCCTTAATGAACAATTTCACGGCAGAAAGAGCGAGTTATTTTCAGCAGCATTATTATAAAGGGAGGAGCGTGAAAGTCGTGCTCTTTTACTCGTGACAATTTTCTCAGGGTCTTTCTTCTTCCCCACATGAATAGTTTAGCGGCACTTCAGATTGATCCTCAGAGCTTATGGGACTTCGGCTGGTCTCTGCTTTCTACTTGGGCCCCTCGCTTAATTCTCGCTCTTATCACGCTCATCATCGGTTGGAAGCTAGCAGGTGTTTTAGGAAGATTTCTAGAGCGTGCGATGGATCGGAAGGAGGTTGATGCTACTTTGAGGCCGTTTTTAGTCTCATTATTGACGATGATGGTTAGAGCCGGAGTGGTGGTGAGTGCGGTAACTACGGCTGGGGTGGAGGCCACTTCTTTTGCTGCGATTTTAGCCTCCATGGGGCTGGCGATCGGCCTCGCTTTGAGCGGGACTTTACAAAATTTTGCCGGTGGCGTGATTTTACTAATCATCCGTCCTTTTCGAGTAGGTGACGTGATTACGGCGCAAGGATTTACTGGAAAGGTAGCCAAGATCGAGATCTTCCAGACGGTTCTAGTGACTGGGGATAATAATACGATTCATATCCCGAACGGTAAGCTGCAAAATGATTCATTGATCAATTACTCCTCTCTTCCGCAGCGGCGTGTGGATCTCAGTTTCGGGATTGGCTATGCCCAGAATGTCGAGAAGGCGCGAGAAGTTATTCAGAGGGTGATAGACTCCAGTCCCAAGATTTTGAGTGACCCTGCACCGAGAGTGGTGGTAGGGGCCTTATCCGCAAATTCAGTGGAGTTGACAGTGCGAGTCTGGTCAGCAACTTCTGATTACTGGGAGGTCTTTTACGCGATGAATGAGCAAGTGAAAGAAGCGCTGGATCAAGCAGGCATTGAAATACCTCACCTTCCTGCGGGCATGACGATCGTCCCGCTGGCTGCTGAGGAAGAGGGATAGGCCATTAGAGGGGTGCTGCTCTTTAGGAGGGACGAATTCTCCTCTGGGGAGGCATTGGAAACGGCACCGATTGAGCCCGCGATCCGGCAGGTGAACTTTAGCGAAGGGCGGATTTTATAAAAGGAGCGGTGACGGATGTTGTCGAGAGGGCAATTTCTTCTGGGCTTCCTTGGGCGACGATGCGTCCACCGTTCGGGCCTGCTTCTGGGCCCATGTCGATGAGGTAGTCGGCCTCGGCAGCGAGGTCCATGTGGTGTTCGATGACGATGACGGTGTGTCCTTCATCGACGAGGCGGTGAAGGACGTCAGTGAGGCGAGCAACGTCTTGTTGGTGGAGTCCGATGGTGGGTTCCTCGATGAGGTAGAGATTGGTGTTTTTAGGGCCAAGGTCGGTGATTCTGGGGCGGCCCTTGGTGAGCTGGGTCACGAGCTTGAGACGCTGTGCTTCACCCCCGGAGACGGTGGGACTGGGCTGGCCAAGAGTGAGGTAGCCGAGGCCGGTTTCTGCGAGAAGTGAGAGGGGTTTTTGGAGCTTAGGGTGGGCGGAGAAGAAATCGGCGGCGGCTTTGATATTCAGCCGGAGGATGTCGCCGATGGTGAGTCCCTTATAGCGGATGTCTAGGGTGGCAGGGTTATAGCGGTCCCCGTGGCAGGCTTCGCAGTCAATCCAGGTGGTGGGCAGGAAGTCCATTTCTAGTTTAATACGCCCATTGCCCTTACACTCGGGGCATTGCCCTTCTTTGTTATTAAAAGAGAAGCGGGAGGGGGTGTAGCCCCGCATCCGGGCTTCTGGGAGTTGCGCGAAGAGGGCGCGGATGTGGTCGAAGAGCTTGACGTAGGTGGCAGGACAGGAGCGTGAGGTTTTTCCAATAGGGGACTGGTCCACTTCGTACTTATATTTGAAGTGCTCGAAGCCGGTGGCGGATTTGTAAGAGGGATTTTTGGCATTTCCCATGGCATCTGCGATGCATCCGCGCATGAGTGATGATTTCCCAGAGCCGGAGACTCCGGTGAGGACGGTGAGGCGGGCGAGGGGGATCTGGACGTTGATGTTTTTTAGGTTGTTGGCTTGGCAGCCCTTCAGTCGGAGCCAATGTTTTGCGGCTTTCAAGATCTTCCGGCGTTCGCCACGTGAGGGGTGGACGAGGGGGTTTTTTAGGGCGTGGATGGTGGGGGATTTGCTAGACGGGCTGGTCTTCTTAGGGGAGCCAGCGAAGACGATTTCCCCTCCTTCGACTCCAGCACCGGGGCCGAGGTCGATGAGGTGGGTGGCGGCGCGGATGCTGTCTTCATCATGCTCGACGAGTAGGAGGGAGTTTCCTTTCTTTTTGAGAGTCTGGAGGGTGCCGAGGAGGGCTTTATTATCACGGGGGTGTAGCCCGATCGTGGGTTCATCGAGGATGTAGAGGACTCCTTGTAAATTCGACCCAAGTTGGGCGGCGAGGCGAATACGCTGGGATTCACCGCCGGAGAGGGTGGTGGCAGAGCGGTTGAGCTGGAGGTAGCCTAGGCCGACGTGGTCTAGGAATTCGAGTCGCTGGGCGATTTCGGGCAGGATGTCGCGGGCGATGAGTTTATCCCGCCCGGTGAATTTTAAAGAGGAGATGAATTGGGAGGCTTCTTTGACGTTCAGCGCGCTGAGTTGAGGAAGTGACGTTAGTTGTTTCTGATTTGCGGGGAGGAAGACGTGCCGGGAGTTTTCGCGCAGCCGGTCGCCGTGACAATCAGGGCATGGATGGAGTTCATCTGGATCAGTTTTACTGGCACGTTTTTCCTCGAAAATTTCCGCTTCTGCTTGGGAGTTAAATCCTTTTTGGTCTAGGTTTTGGCTAGTGATGTGTCCGTAGCCTCGGCAAGTCTTACACCAGCCACGAGGTGAGTTGAAGGAGAAGTGGTGGGGGTCTAGTTCTTCAAAGGATTCCCCGGTGGCGCCAGAGACCCGGGAGGTCGAGAAGGTGGTGAGGGTTTTTTTTCCACTGAGGATGCGGAAGCTGCCCTTACCATATTGCAAGGCGGTGGCGAGGTGGTCTTTGAGCTTTTTATCTCCCTTTGAGACGGTGGCGATGACGAAGTCAATGTCATGCGCTTTGTGCCGTGCAAGGGGCCGGAAGTCCGCGGTCTGGATGAGCTGTCCATCAATGAACATTTCCTCGAAGCCGGCCTTGGTCGCAGCTGTGGCGTATTCTTTATGAAAGCCTTTCCGGGCTTTCAGCACGGGGGCGAGGAGGCGAAGGTTTTTGTGTTTTTTGAGAAGGGTGTTGAGTTGCTCGCTGATGGCTTCGGGAGTTTGCGAGATGACGGCTTCACCCGACTGGGGGCAGTGTTGGATGCCGACTTTAGCGAAGAGGAGGCGGAGGAAGTGGTAGATCTCAGTGACGGTGCCGACGGTGGATTTCCCGCCTCCCCGTGAGATGCGCTGCTCGATCGCGACGGTAGGGGGAAGTCCGGTGATGAGGTCAAGATCGGGCTTTTCAAGCTGGCTCGCGAATTGGCGAGCGTAGGGGGACATGGAGTCAAGGAAGCGCCGTTGGCCTTCGGCAAAGATGACGTCGAAGGAGAGGGTGGATTTCCCGGAGCCAGAGAGGCCGGAGATGACGACGAATTCGTGATGTGGGATTTTAACGTCGATGTTTTTTAGGTTGTGGTGACGGAGGCCGTGGATGGAGATTTCTGCGCGTGTAGAGTTTTTAGGAATTTTGGTTTTTTGGGAGCTGGTGTTTTTTTGAGGAGCTGCAGCTAAGAGGGCTTTGGCGGTGTGAGTTTTCTTTTTCAGGAGTTGTTTAGGGCTTCCTTCAAAGACGATTTCCCCGCCCTTATGTCCTGCTTCTGGGCCGATCTCGATCAGGTGGTCGGCGTTTTTTATGACGTCACTTTGGTGTTCAATAATGAGAAGGGAGTAGCCGATATCGACGAGTTTATGAAAGACGCTCAGGAGGCGCTGGATGTCTATAAAGTGGAGTCCGGTGGTGGGCTCATCAAGGATGAGGAGGGAGTTGACACTGCCGTTGGTGGAGCTGAGGAGTTGGCAGAGTTTCAGCCGCTGAGCTTCACCACCAGAGAGAGTGTTGAGGGGCTGGCCTAGCCTTAGGTAGCCGAGGCCCGTCTCTACGAGGGGGGTGAGGGCGTGGCGGACTTTTGATAGCAGGAGGTTTTCTTTATTAGTGAGGCCTTCGATTTCTTCGAGAAAAGTGATGGTTTCTGAGGCGGTGAGTTTCAGGAAGTCTACGACGGATTTACCGTGGTATTTGTAGCTCTCCGCTGCGCGGGTGAAGCGGGTGCCATTACACTCGGGGCAGGTGAGGTAGAGGTCTGAGAGGAACTGCATTTCGACTTTCTCGAAGCCATTTCCAGAACAGCGCTGGCAGCGACCGGGGCCGGAGTTAAAGGAAAAGTAGCCAGGGGTGAGTTCATCTGCTCTGGCAGTGGTGGTGAGGGCGAGGAGTTGGCGGAGGTGCTCAAAGGCGCCGAGAAGGACCGCTGGAGTGGAGCGTGGGGTGCGGGAGAGGGGAGATTGGTCGATGAGCTGGATGCCATTTAACTCATCCATGCCGGAGAGCTTGGCGGGAGCTGGTGCTTCATCAATGGTGATGCCAAAGTGACGTGCTAGGTTATTATAGATGATGGGGTGAGCGAGGGTGGATTTCCCAGATCCAGAGACGCCAGTGAGGCAGACGAAGATGCCAAGAGGGAGTTCAAGGGAGAGGTTTTTAATGTTATGGGCAGAGGCATTTTTAATGCTGAGGTGGCTCTTGGCCTGACGTGATTTTTTAGGAAGTGAGATGGATTTTTCTCCTAGGAGGTAGGGGGCAGTTTGGGACTGGGGGTGCTTTGGGGACTTGGAATTATTTAAGCTGAGGGCGCGGCGTAAGTTACTGGGGCGTGGGGGTCCTTGGAAGGTGATTTGCCCTCCCGCTTCTCCAGCAGCAGGCCCCATATCGATGAGGTGGTCTGCTTGCTGCATGACTGCTTCGTCATGCTCTACGACGACGAGGGTATTCCCTTTATCGCGGAGGTCATGCATGACCTTGGTCAGGCGGTTGATGTCACGGGCATGGAGTCCGACGGTGGGTTCATCGAGAACGAAGAGGGTCTGGGTGAGGGCAGAGCCAAGGCAGGTGGTGAGGTTTACCCGGGCGATTTCTCCGCCGGAGAGGGTGCGTGCAGGGCGGTCTAGGGTGAGGTAGCCGAGGCCGACTTCACTGAGGTAGCTCAGGCGGGAGGTGATCTCGGTGAGGACGAGGTCAGTGGTTTTATCTAAGGGGGCGTGGGAGCTGGCGACGCCTTGGAAGAAGAAAAGGAGCTGATCTAGGGAGATGTGCCATAGTTCAGGCAGGGTTTTACCTAGGATTTTAAAGTGGAGGGCGTCTGGCTGGAGGCGGGTGCCGAGGCAGTCGCTGCATTCGGTGTAGGCACGGTAGCGTGAGAGGAAGACGCGCACGTGCATTTTGTAGGCCTTCGTTTCCAGCCAGTCGAAGAAGCCTTGGATGCCGTACCAGCGGCCCTCGCTCCAGAGTGATTCCGACTGTTCGAGGGAGGAGAGCGTTGATTTATTACTGCGTTCACCGTACTTGACCCAGCGTTGTTGTTCTGGGGTGAGGTCAGTCCAGGGGAGCTTAGGGTTAATTCCTGCGGCTTTGCAGCAGCGTAGGAGGTCACGTTGGCAGTCTTCTCCGCGCTCTCCTTGGAAGGGTTTGATCGCGCCGTCACGCAGGGAGAGGAGGTGGTTAGGGATGGCTTTATCGAGGTCTATCCCGATGACGCGCCCGAAGCCACGGCAGTTATTACAGGCCCCGAGAGGGGAGTTAAATGAGAAGAGCGAGGAGGTGGGCTTGACGAGGGGAGCCCATGAGGTGGAGAAGCTTGTGGGGGTGGTATTGAGCTTGAGGGCGTCGATGACTTGGCAGCGTCCTTTTCCGAGGGTGAGGGCCTGCTCGAAGGATTCGGTGAGGCGTGATTTATTCCGCGAGGTGATTTTTAGGCGGTCTTGGATAATCCAGACTTCGCTAGGGAGTTTGCGGAGTTTGGGCGGGGAGTCGGTGCGGATGACTTGGCCATTTAGGTAGATCCGCAGGTATCCTTGTGAGTTGAGGAAGGGGAAGAGGTCTGTGGCTTTGGTGTCCTGTGGAATGGGGATGGGGAAGAGGATGAGAATTTGCTCATCACTGAGGTGTTCGAGACAGTGACTTAGGATAGAGGCGGGAGTGTCAGGGCGGACTTCCTTTCCGGTCTGTGGGTGGTAGCCGGTGGCGAGGCGGGGGTAGAGGAGTTTTAGGTAGTCGTTAATTTCAGTGAGGGTGCCGACGGTGGAGCGGGTGGTGCGAATGGTGTTTTTTTGCTCAATGGCGATGGCGGGTGGGATGCCATCGATGCGGTCGACTTCTGGTTTATCCATGCGGTCGAAGAATTGCCGGACATAGGGGGAGAAGGTTTCGACGTAGCGGCGCTGTCCCTCTGCGTAGAGAGTGTGGAAGGCGAGTGAGGATTTACCAGAACCAGAAGGGCCGGTGATGACGGTGAGTTCCCCGATGGGGATTTCTAGATCAAGGTTCTTGAGGTTGTGCTGGCGGGCGCCCCGGATGTGAATGGAGTTTTTTTGAGACTTAGGAGCAGCTTTCTTTGGCACAAGGTTAAGCTAAGGTGGGGCGGCGAAGGTGCAAGCGGCTTGTGGGTTTGGTTTGAGGCTTGCTCAGCGCTTTGATGAGGCAGGTGTTTTAAAGGAGTTCGGCAATTTGGACGGCATTGAGAGCCGCTCCTTTGCGGACTTGGTCGCCCACGACCCAGAGGGCGAGGGCATTCGGGATGACTTGATCCTTGCGAATCCGGCCAACGAGGCAGAGGTCTTTTCCTGTCGTGTCAAGGGGGACGGGGTAGAGTCCTTGGGAGGGGTCATCACGGAGAGCGACCCCTTCTGCTCCGGAGTAGACGGCTTGGGCCTCGGCAACACTAGGGTCTTTTTCAAAGATAGCAGTGAGGGAGATGGAGTGGGATCTCATGACAGGCACGCGAACGCAGGTGCAGGTGACTTTGAGGTCTGGGAGAGCTAGAATTTTACGTCCCTCGTGGAGCATTTTCTGTTCTTCTTTGGTGTAGCCGCTTTCTTGAAAGACATCGACATGGGGGATGAGGTTATGGGCGATTTGGTGAGGGTAGATTTTTTTCTCGATGGCTGCGCCAGAGGCGAGGGCTTGAATTTGAGTTTCAAGCTCGGTGATTCCTTGGGCTCCGCTGCCTGAGACGGCTTGGTAGGTGGAGGCGATGATTCCCTTTAGTCCGAAGGCACGGTGAAGGGGGGCGAGACCCATGAGGGTAATGATGGTGGAGCAATTTGGGTTAGCGATGATGCGGCGCGGATGCTCCTGAGCGGCTTGAGGATTAATTTCTGGGACTACGAGGGGGACCTGTGGGTCCATGCGGAAGGCGGAGGAGTTATCAATGACAACGCAGCCACTTTCAGCAGCGAGGGGTGCGAATTTTTTGGAGATTTCCCCACTTGCGGAGAAGAGGGCGATGTCGATGCCTTTAAAGGAGTCGTCATTAAGTTCTTTAATGACGATATTTTCTCCACGAAAGGAGAGTGATTGACCAGCTGATCTGGCCGAGGCTAGGAGGGTGAGTTGACTCAGTGGGAAATTTCGCTCAGCGAGGCAGAGGAGCATTTCTCGACCGACGGCACCGCTTGCTCCAACGATAGCGACATGAGGTTGGTTTTTCATGGGAGGGCAGAAGTTATCGGGCTTTTTGCCTGATGCAATCCCAGTTTTTAAAGGAAGCTCTTCACTAAAACTTAGAAAAGATTCCTTAATCACTTGCAAGGACTAGGGACTTATCTATTCTCCCCCCAACTTGGAACGGGGCCGATTAATCTCCGAACCTCCTCAGAAAGAGCCCGTCTGCGAGTTCTTTCTTAAAACAAAAAAACCAATAATACGAAATAACAATGAAAATTGCTACTATCCTCAGCCTTGTTGCAGCTCTTGCTGGATTCTCACTCACTTCTTGCGGAAGTGCTCCTGATGTTCTTGCTCCTTTGGCTCCTGCAATTCCTGGGTCTGTCACGACTTCTGGAAAGTAATCCAGATTAAGTGATTAAAGTTCGAGCCGGAGTAAGTAGTTTCACTGCTTCTCCGGTTCTCTTGTTCTGGTCACAAGCTCGCACTCATTCCAAATCCCATGAAATTTATCAAAATTCTCGCACTCGCTACTTTTTCACTCGCTTCATTCGGCCTTAGCTCTTGTGGCTGCTGCACTAGCGAGGAGCCAGTACCTCCCCTGCGCCCGCTTCCCGCAAATAATGAAGTCCTCCCAGTGACTTACCAAAAGTAAGACTGACTTTCATTTAAATGATTTTCAGAGAGTCATGGTGTAGACCATGGCTCTTTTTTTTTGAAAGGAGGAAGGGGTGGCAGGGCAGTGGAGGGAAAGTTCTGAGCCATTGCATGGATTTTAATTCATGCTTAGGATTTACTAATGCTAAGGGAGAGAAAGTTCCTGATTCATGGATGTGTGATGATTTTTTTAATCATCTATACCATGGTGGCTTGGAGTTCATCAGAGAAGGAAAGTGAGGAGGCGCGGGCCGCCGCAGAAGAGGCCTTTATGAATAGTGATATTGACCCCTATGCGGAGGCTAAGCTGGCTGAAAGTGATGATGGAGGCGCCGCGATGATGTTTAAAGTGGGAGCTCCTCTATTAATTACGATTATTTATGGGGGGATTTTAAGTGCAGTTTATCTCTTACCTCTGTTAGTGGATAAGATGGGGGAAGAGGTTATGGGGTCTGGTGCTGAGGTGGATCGAGATCCCTTGCAGGAGGCTCGCGCAGCACTTGCAGCGGGAGATTACGTGGAGGCGGTAAGGCGCTATCGTAAAATTTGGTTAGAGAAACGCGGTGAGCGCCTGCCCGTGGTGGAGATGGCCAGAATCCAGCGAGATCATTTAAAAACTCCGGTGGCGGCGGTGAGCACGCTGCAGGAGGCTCTAGATGATCACGAGTGGCCCGAGGATGATGCGGCTTTTTTACTCTTTCGCTTAGTAGATATCTATGAGTCTGATTTAGATGATGATGAGAATTTGGTGATCACTTTAAGGAGAGTTATTGAGAAATTGGAGGGGACTAGGCACTCTGCCAATGCGGCGCATAAGCTGCGGGAGTTGGGCTACGGGTGAGCCTAGAAAGAGGTAAAGTGAAGCGGGCTTGGGTCTCTAGCTCGCTGGTGGCTCCCTTGATGCCGTTGGCTTTTGCGGCTTTAGCTGGAGCTGCTTGGGGGGAGTCTGGAGGATGGGCACTTTTTCTCTTAAGTTTAGCTTTTTTACTAGGAAAGTGGACATGGGAATGGGGAGTGTTGGTTTTATTATTTGCAGTGGTGCTGGCTTGGAGGGCGGAGATGATAGAGAGGCCGGTGAGGGAGAGTCTGGCAAGCCCGATGAGCCAATTTGTAAAAGGGACCTTAACTTTAGGGGGGCGACTGAGTCCACTGGGGTCTGAACGGTACGGTCGTTTATCGACTGAGGAGTGGGAGAGACGTGTGGTCGTGTGGAAGGCGGCGGATTTTAAACCGGGGCAGGTGCTTAAGATTAAGGGGATGTTCAGTGTGCCAGAAGCGGAACGGAATCCGGGAGCTTTTCCTAAACTTAAAGTTTGGAGACGTGCTGGAGTTTTTGGTGCCTTGACGGTGTATGATTGGGAGGATCTGGGGTGGAGTTGGACAGGGAGTCCCTTGCGATGGGCTGAAACTTTACGGCTAAGAATGAGGGAGGGATTAGCACGTGGCTTACCAGAGGACTCGGCGGGGGGCTCGGTGGTGCGGGCTATGGTTTTAGGGGAAAAGCCACCACGGGATTCTGAGGTGAGTCGGGCATTTCGGGAGAGTGGTGCGATGCATGTGTTTGCCGTGAGTGGGCTGCATGTGACCTCGGTGGGTATTTTATGCTGGTTACTGATAGCATGGGTGCCGATCCCGAGACGAGCGGGAGTCTTTCTGGTGATTTTGGCGATGCTGAGTTACGCGATGGTTACGGGCCTGAGACCACCAGCGATCCGAGCGACTGTGATGGCTGTCTGCTTCCTAGGGGCCTTTGTCCTCCGGCGAAGGCCTTCGCTTTTTAATGCGCTCGCATTAAGTACGATTTTAGTGATTTTTTGGAGGCCTTCACA
Source organism: uncultured Verrucomicrobiales bacterium (assembly GCA_937928425.1). Taxonomy (GTDB): domain Bacteria; phylum Verrucomicrobiota; class Verrucomicrobiia; order Verrucomicrobiales; family Akkermansiaceae; genus SW10. The sequence goes on along the minus strand of CALFVL010000030.1, from coordinate 26,953 downwards.
AGTGCATGAGGTGGGGTTCCAGTTATCGTATGGGGTTCTTTTAGCAATTGGATTAGGAACAGAGTGGGCAATGGGATTTACCGGGAAGATCGCTAAGTTAGATCCCTTTTTCCCATCTCGCTTACTAAGGGAGCGGCAGCGTAGGGTGATGGCGATGAGGAAATGGTTAGCGGGTTTAAGCGCGAGCTCGCTGGCTGCCTGGCTGGGGGCCACCCCGCTGATGTTCTGGCACTTTGGCGTGGTGACTCCCGTCGCCGTGCTGGCAAGTGTGCTGCTCATCCCGATGACATGGATGATTCTGACGGTGGCTCTTTCGTCCCTGCTCCTCGGAGCGGTGAGTCCGTGGTTTAGTGCGGGCGTGAATAAAGTGAATGCGGAGCTGGGAGCTGCCGCGTTTTATGGTGCAAAGCAGTTTGCAAAAATTCCTTTTAGCCACTGGCGAGCTCGTAGGATGGCGCCGGCAGACTGGATCGTTTACGACTGCCATGATGGAGGGGCGGCATCTTTCCTTAATGTAAAAGAGGGAGCGATGATTGATGTGGGAAGTGCTTCCTTTTTTTCAAATCAACTAAAGTCGAATTTGGACCTTTGGAATGTTGATTTGAAGATGATTTTTTTGACCCATCCTGATGGTGCTCATGTCGGAGCTTTGCCGGACTTGTTGGCAAGGGGCGGCTTAGAGCAAGTGGTGCTTCCGGTTGGGAAGGCGCGGAGTCCGACTTATCGGCAGTTTTTAGCGGAAGCGGAGAGAGCTGGCTGTGAGAAAACGGTAGCGGGGACAGGTGATCGTTATGACTTGGGCGAGGATGTTTACGTAGAGATTATCCGTGAGGGTCAGCCCTTTGATCATGGGATTGCCGATCATCGCGTCATGGTGATGAAGGTGCATTGGAAGGGGTGGAGAATCTTGGTGACTGGTGATCTAGGAATCGCCGATGAGGAAGAGTTGCTGAGTGCTGGAGTGGATCTAGGGGCAGACGTTCTCTTAATGGGGCAGCACGAATGGGGAATGTCAGGTCATCACCAGTTTCTGGAAGCTACGGGAGCACGGATCATTATCGCAAGTGCGGGTGGGATGCCGGGAGTAAATATGCCCAAGTTCAGATGGTTTAAACAGGTACGAGCTGAGGGGTATGAGGTGTTCAATCAGTGGGAGAGCGGGGCGGTGATGCTGGACTTTAAAGATGATGAACTGCGGGTGTGGTCTTTTTTAAAGCCGGAACAGGAGGTGATTCTTCAGCGGTAGATGCGCTGAACGCGCGGGGTGATCTGGGTAAGAAGTTCCCAGGGGATGCTGTCTGCTTTCTGGGCGAGTTCCGTGACGAGGAGCTCTTTTCCGAAGAGGGTGACTTCGTCGCCTGTTTGGCAGTCTGGGAGGTCAGTGACATCTACGATGATTTGGTCCATGGTGACTCGCCCAAGAAGCGGGCAGCGGGTTCCATTGACCAGCACTTCAGTGTTTTTCCCGGAGAGTGAGCGGGGGTATCCGTCTCCGTATCCTAGCCCGATGACAGCGGTGATGCTATCACGCCGGAGGGGGGTACGACCATAGGAGACTCCGTGCCCTGCGGGGAGGTGGTTTATGACGGAGATACGGGATTTTAGAGCCATGACGGGCTGGATGAGGGCCTGATGTTCTGGAAGGGGAGAGAGTCCGTAAAGGAGGAGGCCGGGGCGGGCGAGGTTAGTCTGTTGGCTCTGGTAGTCTAGGAGGCCTGCTGAATTCCCGAGGTGGATATGAAAGGGCTGTGAGCTGGGATGGATTTTGGCAATCAGGGAGTCGAAGAGCTGGAACTGGGATGTGGTAAATTGTGGGTCTTCATCAGCTACGGGGAGGTGTGAGCCGATGCCGCTGAGTGTGATCCCGGGGCTGGCTTTTAGTTTTTCTAAGACGGCGTTCAGTTGAGCAGGGAGGAAGCCTCCGCGGCCCATTCCGGTGTCGAGGGCGAGGTGAGCGGATACGGGACGGTGCTGGCCGAGGCGATTAAAGTGGTCAATTTCTTCAAAGGAGCAGAGGCAGGGTGTCCAGGCGCGGGCGGCGATTTCCTCACGTTCACTAGGGAGGGTGGCTCCGAGGATGTAGGGGCGGGTGCCAATGCCAGCATCGTGGAGTTGGCGGGCTTCTGCGGCGTTTGCGACGCCAAAGAAGGGGAGTTTTTCATGGTCCAGTGCTTTAGCGATCGGGACTAGTCCGTGACCGTAGGCGTCGGCTTTAATCACGGCCATGATTTCTTGTCCTGAGTGGCTACGGGCGACTTGAAGGTTGTTTTTTAGGGCCGAGAGGTCGATCTCGGCCCAAGCGCGTGGGGATGACTGGGGCACGGAGTGACAATAAAGGGAATTTTGGATTTAGAAATTCTGAAATACTCGGCTATGACATCTCCATGCCTAATGTTGTGAATGAATATGAGAAACTCGGGTCTTTTTATCTGGGTAAGGATTATGATGTGGAGAATCGGGAGGTGACTGATGATCTCTTTCTTTATGATTCTAAGGATCTAGTCACTCATGGGGTGGTTCTGGGGATGACGGGTTCTGGTAAGACAGGGCTGTGTCTAGGCTTACTGGAAGAGGCGGCGATGGATGGAATCCCTGCGATCGTGCTGGACCCTAAGGGTGATATTGCCAATCTCCTTCTGACTTTCCCGGATTTTAAAGGTGAGGATTTCCGCCCTTGGATTAATGAGGATGATGCCCGTAAAAAGGAGATGACGCCTGAGGACTTCGCCGAAGATACGGCGAAGATGTGGAAGGAGGGAATCGCAGATTGGCACCAATCTCCTGAGCGGGTGCGCCAATTAAAAGATAAGGTCGATATTAATATCTTTACGCCCGGAAGTAAGGCGGGAATCCCGGTTTCGATCTTAAGCTCGCTGGAGGTTCCGCCCTTTGAGGTGCTGGATGATGGTGAGCTCTTGGGAGAGCGTATTGAGTCCACGGTGTCATCATTGCTTTCTTTAGTGGGGGTCAATGCGGACCCTATCCAGTCTCCGGAAGCGATTCTTTTGAGTTCGATTTTTTCCCATTGCTGGGCAGCAGAACAGGCACTGACTTTGGAGTCGCTCATCCGGAATATCCAAAAACCACCTTTTGATAAAGTGGGGGTGATTGATTTGGAGTCCTTTATGGGGGTAAAAGATCGCCAGAAGCTTGCCTTAAAATTCAATGCTCTTCTGGCCAGTCCGGGTTTTGCTACGTGGCTAGAGGGGCCGCCGCTTGATGTGCAGCGGATGATGTATGATGAGGAGGGGAAGCCGCGCATATCGATCTTTTCAATCGCTCATCTTAGTGAGAGCGAGCGGATGTTTTTTGTCTCCCTTCTTTTTAATCAGATGCTCTCGTGGATGAGAACGCAGTCTGGGACGACTAGTCTACGCGCCCTCCTCTATATGGATGAGATTTATGGCTACTTGCCACCCACTGCGAACCCACCGAGCAAGAAACCTCTCATGACGATGCTGAAGCAGGCTCGGGCGTTTGGCTTAGGGGTCTTGGCAGCCACGCAGAATCCCGTAGATCTTGATTACAAGGCTCTCTCTAATATGGGGACTTGGTTTTTAGGACGGATGCAGACGGAGGGTGACCGGGCGCGGGTTTTAGATGGGCTTGCTGGTGCGGCGGATGCGCAGGGAGAAGGCTTTGATCGGAAAGAGATGGAGGCACTGCTTTCAAGCTTAGATAGCCGGGTTTTCCTCATGAATAATGTCCATGAGGATGGGCCTGCGGTTTTCCATGTGCGCTGGGTCATGAGCTATTTGCGCGGGCCTCTCACACGACGCCAGATTAAGGTGCTGATGGATCCAAAGCGGGACCGCTTTGAAAAAGAAACATCAGAAGAAGGCAGCTCAGCCTCAGGAATGGGAATGGGGATGAGTCAGCCGACGAGTGCGTCTCAGAAGACGCCCCGACCTTCCGTGGGACAGGGCGTGGTAGAGCTCTTTGCGCCCTTCGCGGGAGAGGCAGAAGATGTCACTTATTATCCGGCTCTTTTACGGGAGGCTGAGGTTCATTTTAGTTCCAGTAAGGCTGATTTAGACGGCGCGCGCGTGGTCCGCTTTGTCAACCCGATGGGTAGTAAGGCGATTGATTGGTCTAGCGATTCAGGCTGCAACCTTCCATTAGAGTCCTTAGTGGCTGAGCCGCGTAAGGGGGCAGGGTTTGGAGAGCTTCCGGGCTACGCCATGAATGCTGCGAATTATAAGGGCGTGGAGGATGAGTTTGAAAAGCTCATTTACCGTAAAGAACGAGTGGAGCTCTTGTTCTCACCTCTCTATAAGATGTATTCGCGCTTAGGTGAATCTGAGGGGGACTTCCGGGTCCGCCTATCGGTTAAGGGCCGCGAGGAACGTGATGAAGCGGTCGAGAAATTGCGTGATCGCTACGCTTCGAAGATCCGGACAAAGACGGGCCAGCTGGAGCGTGCTCAGTTGAATGTCGAGAAGGAGGAAGCTGAGGCGAGCCGTTCCACTTGGCAGGCCGGTGCTTCTGTTCTGGGTGGTTTACTCGGGGGACTTCTAGGAGGGAGGAAATCTCGCCGTAGTAAGGTGAGCGCGGCGGGCCGGGTGATGAAGCAGCGTAGGGATGTGAAGCTCGCGGAGGATCGGCTAGCGCTCATTGCGGATGATCTGGCTGACTTAGAAGCAGAGCTGGCTGATGATATCCGTGAGTTAGAAAGGAAATTTGATGCCTCTCGCACGGAGCTGGAAAAAGAGCTGATTAAGCCTTATAAAAAAGACATTGATGTGCGTTCTGTGTCCTTACTCTGGCTTCCTTATGATTCCCAAGAAAACCCCGCTTGGTAAATGATGAGCATGACTGATCTAAAATTCACCAGCGAAGAAGAGGTGATGTTTTTTGACACCGATTGCGGAGGAGTCGTCCATAACATCGCCTACCTACGGATGATCGAAACCTGCCGGACTAAGCTCGCGGGGCTCATGGGCATGGACTTAGTGACCATGGCAAAGACTCAGCTCTTCCCGGTCGTGGTTCGCACCGAGATTGATTACAAAAAACCCGCAAGCCTTGGTGATCATCTCGAGATCCACGGCCGTGTGAGTGAGATCGGCAAGGTGAAGTTCTACTGTGATTTTACGATTCAGCGGAAGGGTGATCCCCGTCCACTCATCTTCTGTCGGCAGGCTCTGGCCCTAGTGCAAATGCCAGAAGGCCTACCTCAAAGACTGCCGAAGGAGTGGGGACTGATTTCTTGATAGGAGATGAAGTGCCTAGGAGTTGGGGTTTAAGCTTTCCCGGAAGGCTGGGAGGCTTTACCACAGAAGCACCATGGCTCATAAACCTGTCGTATTAATCATTCGTGATGGCTGGGGACTTAATCCCGGGGGAAAAGAAAGTGCGCAAAAAGACGGAAATGCCGTCGAGTTAGCAGACACGCCCTTCCATGATGAGATGGAAAATCTTTACCCGAAGGGCTGTCTCTCGGCTTCTGGATTAGATGTCGGTTTACCTGAAGGGCAAATGGGGAATTCTGAAGTCGGCCACCTTAATTTAGGGGCTGGAAGAATCGTTTACCAAGACCTCACCCGGATTAATAAAGCGATTAGCGATGATACGCTGAAAGATAATGAAGTTCTGAAGAAGGCACTGGCACAGGCCAAGGGAAAGCGTCTCCATTTTATCGGTCTCATTTCTGATGGGGGAGTTCATAGCCACCAAGATCAGCTCATCGCGCTGGCTAAGACAGCTCAAGAGTCTGGCTGTGAAGACATCATGCTGCACGCCATCACCGATGGCCGTGATACTTCGCCGACAGGTGGGCAGGCTTACGTCAGTTATGTCGAGGATGAGTTAGCGAAGTACAATGCCCGCATCGCCACGGTGATCGGGCGCTATTATGCCATGGACCGCGATCAGCGCTGGGAGCGCACCCAGCTCGCATGGGAAGCCATCGTACATGGGAAAGGGAATGCGCTCGATGTCTTAGCGAGTGAGGCCATCGCACAACAATACGCGGAAGATAAGACCGATGAGTTCATCATGCCCATGACCTTCTGCGATCATGAAACCCAGCGCGTCAATGATGGGGATGTGGTCCTTTTCTTTAACTTCCGTGCAGACCGCGCACGCCAACTTTCTGAGGTGTTCTTGAGTCAGGGCGATTTTAAGGGCTTCCCCGCAGGGAAGATCCCTAAGGTCAACTACGTCACCCTCACTGAGTACGATGAAACCTACAACTGTCCGGCTATTTTCCCTCCTGAGAGCATCCAAATGACCCTTGGTGAGACCGTCGCGCTCGCTGGGAAAAAGCAGCTACGGATTGCCGAGACCGAGAAATACCCACACGTCTCCTACTTCTTTAATGGTGGGGAAGAGAAACCTTACGACCAAGAAGACCGTAAAGTCGTGCCCTCACCTAAAGATGTTGCCACCTATGATCTGAAGCCAGAAATGAGCTCTGAGGAAGTGGAAGAATACGTCGTCAGCCACCTGAAAAATTATGACCTCGTGATCATCAACTTTGCGAATCCTGATATGGTCGGACACACTGGAGTGGTGGAGGCTGCTAAGAAAGCCGTCACTCGGATCGATGCGGCGGTTAAAGCGGTCACGGAAGAGACTCTCCGCCTCGGAGGGAAGCTCCTCATCACTGCGGATCATGGCAACTGTGAATTTATGATCAATGCGGACGGCTCACCGCACACTGCCCATACCACGAACTTGGTCCACCTCTGGTATGTCGCGGAGGATGCGAAGGGGCGTGAGGTCTCAGATGGCATCCTCGCTGATGTCGCCCCCACTTTACTTGATCTCATGGGACTAGAGTCCCCCGCAGAAATGACGGGTCAGAGCTTGGTCAAGTAGAGTTGTTCGATTTTTCTGGCCGCCTTTTCCCAGGTGCAGGTTTTTTGTTCTGCGAGGAGGGCTTGGGATGTCTCTTGGTGGAGTGCCTCATCATTCAGGAGGGACTGGATGTGTGCGGCCATTCCATCGAGGTCCCATGAGTCAGTGACGAGGGCAGAGGGGAGGACTTCGCGGATGCCTGATTGCTTAGAGACGACGAGTGGGACGCCGAATTGAGCAGCTTCTAGAGCGGCCAGTCCGAAGGGTTCTGAGCGTGAGGGCATACAACAGACATCACTCTGTGAAAAGAGGCGCAGCACTTGTGAGCGATTTTGGAAGCCAAGGAAGTGGACCCGATCAGCGATGCCTTGCGTGATGCTTTCTTCGATAAGCTCACTCAGTTGCTCACCTGCTCCAGCGAGGATGAAGCGGACCTTTGGGTTCACTGCGAGAATTTTTGCGGCGATTTTTAGAAAAGAGTGGGGTGCTTTTTGTGCGCTGAGGCGGCCAAGAAAGAGGACGATTTTTTCGGGAAGAAGGGGAGTGCTGCGGAAGGGAGTCTGAGGTGCTGCCCCATTATGAACGGTGAAAATTTTCTCGGGATTTGCGCCGTACTGCGTGAGGCAAATTCTACGAGTGTAGTTACTCACAGAGAGGTTCATCTGGGCGCGGGAGATGATTTCTTTTTCGATCTGGTAGATCGGCCCTTGGTCTTCTGGGCCGCTGCGATCATAGCTGAGAGAGTGGATGTGGAAGACGAGGGGTTTCCCGGTAGCTTCCTGAATCGCGAGGCCAGCACGGGCAGTCATCCAGTCATGCGCGTGGATGAGGTCAAAGTCATCTTCTAGCGCGTGTGAGCTTAGGTAGTGCAGCGCGGCGCGGGTGTAGCTTTCGACTCTTGCCAAAAGGTCACCGCAATAGAGTTCTTCCTCATAGGCATTAAGCGGAGTTTTCTGGGAATGTGGATCTAGGCCGATGAGCTGGAGCGGAGAGTCCTGGGGAGCAGGGCCGGGTAGGAGGATGCGGAGGTGGTGATCCTGAGCGAGGGCGGTGGCTAAGCCGTGGCAGGCTATTCCAAGGCCCCCGTGGATGTGGGGTGGAAATTCCCATGCGAGCATGAGAATTTTTAGTTTTTTTGTGTTTTTTTCAGGGTGGTGAATCATCTGAGTGATTAGGAAGAAGACTGGAGCCTTTACTCTGAACGCGGTAGTATCTCAGCAGATGGAGAACGCGACCTTTGAAAAAGACAACTATATCGAGACTGGAATGCCAGTCGATTCCGGAGAACGGCATCCGGGCTCAGTCGTAGAGTGGCGGGATGAGGGAGCGCGGCAGATTTTTATTTGTGATAATGGCTGTGCGCTCGAGCTGACCTGCATGGATGCGCGGACCCTGCGCTTTCGCTTCGCGCCGGAGGGCACTTTTGCGCGGGATTTTTCTTATGCTGTGGTGAGTGAGCTAGGGAAAGATGCTCCTGCTTTAGAGGTGGAGGAGGAAGAGGAGCACTATGTGATGCGGACGGGAGAGCTCGTGCTGCGCCTAGCTTCTGAGGGGCTACGGGTCCGGATAGAGGATCTCTCGGGAAAAGTCATCAGTGAAGATGAGAAGGGCTTTCACTGGCTAAATAATGAAGAATACGGGGGAGAAGTGGTGATGATGAGCCGGGTCATCCAGTCCAGCGAGCATTACTACGGGCTGGGTGATGTTTCCGGGCATAAAAATCTCCGTGGGCAACGCCGGATGCTCTGGGGCAGTGATGTCTATGGCTATGATGCGAAGACCGATCCACTTTATAAAAACATCCCCTTCTTCATCGGTCAGCATCACGAGACGGCCTACGGGATTTTCTTTGATAATACCTTTCGTTCCACCTTTGACTTCGGGCGGGAGCGTTCATCGGTCACCAGTTTTTGGGCGCAGGGAGGGGAGATGAATTTCTATTTCATGCACGGCCCGAGCGTGCCTGAGGTGGTGGAATCTTATAGTAAATTAACGGGTAAACCTGAGCTGCCGCCGCTGTGGGCGCTGGGCTTTCATCAGTGCAAGTGGTCATATAAAAGTGAGGAAGAGGTTTTAGAAATCGCGGAGGGTTTCCAATCCCGCAAGATTCCTTGTGATGCCATTTACGTGGATATTGATTACATGGATGCTTTCCGCTGCTTCACTTGGAATAAAGAGGCAGGTAAATACCCTGATCCTAAGAGAATGACGACTCGTCTCGCAGAGGCTGGAATTAAGACGGTGGCGATTATCGATCCGGGGATAAAGATCGACCCAGAGTACGAGATTTATCAGAGTGGGGTGAAGGAGGGAGTTTTTTGTAAGCGGATGGATGGACCTCTGTTTAAGGGAAGTGTGTGGCCGGGGCCTTGCCATTTTCCGGACTTTACGGATGCGAAGGCCCGTGACTGGTGGGCAGATCTCTTCCCGCCCTTTATGGAGGAAAGTGGCCTGGCGGGAATCTGGACAGATATGAATGAGCCGGCGGTCTTTAATGAGGATAAGACCTTCCCGCGTGATGTCCGCCATGACTTCGATGGAGATCCCTGTTCTCACCGTAAGGCTCATAATGTCTACGCGATGCAGATGTCTAAGGCGACTCAAGAGGGACTGCGGCGAGCGCTGCCGGAGAAGCGGCCCTTTGTCATCACGCGCTCCGCTTATGCTGGAACGCAGCGTTATAGCTCTGCGTGGACGGGGGATATCGAGTCCACTTGGGAGCATCTTAAGATCGGCAATGGGCAGTGCCAGCGTCTGGCCCTCTCGGGTTATTCCTTTGTAGGGACTGATATTGGCGGTTTTTCGGGCCGTTCAGATGGGGAGCTTTTTGTGCGCTGGTTACAGATGGGAGTCTTTCATCCCTTTTGCCGGGTGCATAGTTCTGGTGATCAGAATGAGCAGGAACCGTGGTCCTTCGGTGAGCCTTACACAGCGATTGCTAAGAAATTTATCGAACTGCGCTACCGCATCCTCCCTTATCTTTACACGCAGTTTGAGGAGCATACCCGGACTGGGGCGCCTCTCCTTAGGTCTCTGATCTACCTTGATGAAAATGACCTAGAGACTCATAACCGGATGGATGAATTTGCTCTAGGGCCTGATCTCTTTACCTGCCCGATTTCTAAGCCCGGTGTGGAAGGACGCTGGCTCTATCCACCACGGGGGCTGTGGTATGATTTCTGGACAGGTGAGGAAGTTCATGGTGGAGAGGAGAGGTGGTTTGATGTGCCTTTAGACACGACTCCTTTCTTAGTCCGAGCAGGGGCGATCTTACCTTTATCTCCGGTGAGGCAGAATTCTGCGGAAGCTCTTAGCCATATGGAACTGCGCCTTTACCCTGATGAGGGCATGGCGGAGGGCTGTCTTTATGAGGATGCGGGAGATGCTTATGGGGAATCGGTCTTAAAGAAATTTTCTCTTAAAGAGGGTGTTTTAAAGCAGGCCAGTGAGGGAGCATTCTTTCCGGACTATCAATTTTACCGAGTTTCTTTTTACGGAGAGACTTGGACGCAGGCGGTGGTGGATGGAGGGGATCCTGTGAAGGTGGAGCTGGGCGAGGAGCTGGTCCTGCCAGTAGCTTTCCGCGAGGTGGTATTTTCTTAAATGAGTTTTCTTAAGTGAGAAGGTGCTGGGAGATCCATTGCTGGAGATGGGATTGGAAAGCCTCGGCAGTGGATCCAGTGAAGGGCTCGTGCCGGGCAGCGGGGATTTCTTGGTAGGTGATTTTAGTCTGGGGGAGTTTGTCAAGGCGGTCCCGCAAGAGTGATGCGGGGCAGACAGGATCTGCCGTGCCTTGGGTGATGAGGGTGGGGATCTGTGGAGGGAAGGTGGGGAAACTATCTTTGAGTGCGGCGGCGGTGTCACGGAGGGTCCGCCCCCATGCTAGGGAGATGCGGTTATGGTAGAGGGTGCTGGTGCTGGGGTTTTTAGTGTTTGTGGCATTTCTACTGGGGTCATCTCCACAGTCTTCACTGCGCACTCCGGTGCTGACAGTGAGTGAGGGGAGAATGGGGGCGATGAGGGGGAGGAGGGTGCGCATCCACGGCTGCGCTTGCTGCATGGGGTCGAGCAGAGGTGAGCTGAACCATGCAGCAGAAAATCGAGCGGGAGATTCTAGGAAGAAGTGCAGGGCGAGGAGTCCGCCCATAGAGTGCCCTGCGATCATGAGTGGCCCGCTGAGAGGGGCGAGGGTGGCATTGAAAAGCTCTCTGACAAAGGCGATACTAGGGATGTGTCCGCGAGGACCGGGTGAGCGGCCGTGGCCGGGGAGGTCAGTGAGAATACACTGGTAGCCAGCTTGGACGAAGGGGGCGAGGATGCTGGGGTAGCGGTCGATGTAGTCGCCTTGACCATGAAAGAAGATGAGGCTTCCGCGAACAGGGTTATGGGGGCTGAGGGTGAGCTGGTGGAGTGAGTAGTCGCCGATGCTGCTGCGCTGCTCGCTAATGTGCATGGCCGGAGGGGTCATGGCCGGAGAGTTTTCATGAGCTCCTGTATGAGGTCCGCATCAGCGTCGCGATGGGTTTTGGTAAATGCGAGATTTATGTTAGCGAGGACCCGCAGGAGGATCGCAGCGAGTGAGCAAGGTTGTTGCACCGCTCGGCGAGCTTCTTGGGAGAGTTCTGGATGGTCGCTGAGGAGTTGGCGCACTAAGAGGGGGCGGTCCACGTGGAAGGAGTCGATCAGGGTGGGGCCTTCCGCGCTGTCGATGAGGCAGAGAAAATGACCCGGGTAGTTCACGCCGTAGACCTCTAGCTCAAGACGCTGAGCGATGAGAAGATAGATGAGAGAGAGGCCGATGGGGTTGCTTTGTTCTTCCTGAAGACACCAGGCGAGATCGGAGTTCCGAGGGTCAAAGGGGTGTTTTTTATTTCCTCGGAAGCGGCCAGAGAGGAAGAGCCACTTGGCAAGTTCTAGCGGGGTGTGGACCTGAGTCTGGGCTTCTTGGGAGAGGAGATCGAGTTGATCTGAGAGGCTGGGGCGCAGGGTGACCCCATCGTGCAGGAAGTCGGAGAGAAGACGGAGGAGAGATTCTAGGAAGTCGTGATCACTATCGGGATAGCGGAGTCGATTAGAGGGAATAGACCACTGTTCGCGCAGGGCTTTTTGGCGGCCGGGGTGGAGGGAGTCTGAGAGGAGTTGCGTTTGCCCGGCAGGAAGGGAGATGCCAAGGGCGGCGAGGTCATCACTGGCGTCGCCTTGGTAATCCATGAGGGCGGCTTGGATCCCTTGCTGGACCTGCTCGTTCTCGTCATCGAGGAGCTTTAAGAGTGATCCGAAATGGGAGGAGGTCGCCATGTCTTAAAAATGCTTCTTCGTGATGAAATCGCCAGAAAAATTATGAGGGTCTTTTAAGGAGGAGAGGGCATGGGGCTTGGAAGGGAGCCTGATTTAGGGTAAATCGGTCAAATGTTAGCAAAGCGGATTATTCCCTGTCTGGATGTGACAAATGGTCGGGTGGTGAAGGGGACGAATTTTGTGGATCTCGTGGATGCGGGAGATCCAGTGGAATCCGCCGTGGCTTATAATGAGCAGCAGGCGGATGAGATTGTCTTTTTAGATATCACGGCCTCGAGTGATGGACGTGAGACGATGGTGGATGTGGTCCGTGAGACGGCGGCGCAGTGTTTTGTCCCTCTGACGGTGGGCGGGGGGATTCGTGAGGTGGCCGATATGAGCCGGATGTTATTAGCGGGAGCAGATAAGGTGGGGGTGAATACAGCGGCGATCGTGCGGCCTGAGGTGGTGGATGAGGGGGCTGGGGCTTTTGGGAATCAGTGCATCGTGGTGGCGATCGATGCGAAAAAAATAGGGCCTAATCAGTGGGGTGTTTATACCCACGGAGGGCGGAAGGCGGTGGAAGGGCTAGATGCCATCGAGTGGGCTAGGGAGGTTTATAATCGAGGAGCAGGGGAAATTTTACTCACGAGTATGGACGCGGATGGAACGAAGGATGGCTATGACATCGAGCTGACCCGCGCGGTGAGCGAGGCAGTGGGTATCCCGGTCATCGCCAGTGGGGGAGCTGGGAATTTAGGCCACATGGTGGATGTGCTGGATGAGGGGAAAGCGGATGCGGTCCTCGCCGCGAGCATCTTCCACTTCGGGCAACACACCGTTCCTGAGGCGAAGGAGTATTTTAAGGAGCGAGGAATTCCGGTGAGACCGATGATTTAAAAGGGAGGATGGGGATGGGAGTTTCCGATCCGGCGGACGTTCAAAATAGTTGCCAAGCTAGGCTGCTTAGGGGATGCTCATTTTAATGAGTGATAAGCCACTGAGCGGGAAAACCGCAGTTGTTTTTGGGGTAGCGAATAAGCGGAGCATTGCTTGGGCCATAGCGAAGGCTTGGTCAGATGCGGGGGCGAAGTTGATTTTTAATTATCAAGGTGAACGCCTTAAAGATAATGTGGAGCAGTTAGCGGGAACCTTTGGTGAAGATGTGCCTCTCTATCCCTGTGATGTCACGAGTGATGAGGAGATTGACACCTTTTTCGAGAAGGTGAAGGAGCATACGGATACGATTGATCTCGTGCTACATTCCGTGGCCTTCGCCCCGAAGGAGGCTCTAGAGGGAGATTTCTTGAGCACGAGCCGGGAGGCCTTTAAAGTGTCCCATGATATTAGTGCGTATTCTTTAGTAGCCCTTGCACAGCGAGCGGTCCCGATGATGCCGAATGGTGGGAGCATCGTCGCGATGAGTTACTACGGTGCGGCTAAGGTAGTCCCCCATTACAATGTGATGGGGGTGGCGAAGGCGAGCTTAGAGGCCTCGACTCGCTACTTGGCAGCTGATTTAGGGGCGAAGCAAATTCGCGTAAATTGCATCAGTGCTGGGCCAGTGCAGACGCTGGCAGCAAGGGGGATTTCTGGCTTTGGCTCTATGATTAAACACTATGAGGAGCACGCTCCGTTAAGGCGCTCTTGCACGACGAGTGAATTAGGAGCCACTGGGGTGTTTTTGGCCAGTGAGGGTGCGGCATCCATCACGGGGCAAGTCCTTTATGTCGATGGCGGATACCAGATCATGGGGATGTAGCATCGCTGAATGCTTGCGCCGAAAGAAGATCAGGAAAACGCTTTTGCGCACTTTTGCGCACTTTGGTGAGCCTCTAGTTCCAGTGAGTCTGCCTTTCAAGGCGAGACCCTGAGCTAGAGGACACTTTTTTTAGGAAGCTGAGTCGTGGGATAGGTGAATTGCTTACCCTCGTAATTACGGAGGATGGTTTGCTGATCGTTTGATTCGACGATGTATTGGGGATTTACGGGGATTTTCCCTCCTCCACCGGGGGCGTCTACGACGTATTGTGGGATGGCGTATCCACTCGTGTGACCACGCAGTCCCTCGATGATCTCGATCCCTTTTGCGATGTCGGTGCGGAGGTGTGCGGTGCCTTGGATAAGGTCTCCTTGGTAGAGATAGTAGGGGCGGACACGGCACATGAGGAGTTTTTGGACGAGTTTCTTCTGAACCTCTACGGAGTCATTCACGCGCTCAAGAAGGACTGACTGATTTCCCATGACGATCCCAGCATCCGCCAGGCGGCCTAAGCCGTCACGGACTTCTGTGGTGAGCTCATCTGGGTGATTGCTGTGAATTGATAGGAAGAGGGGGTGGAATTTCTTGAGCATTGCGCAGAGCTCCGGGGTGATGCGCTGGGGGAGAAAGATGGGAATGCGTGAGCCGATGCGAATGAACTGGATGTGGGGAATGGCGTGAAGTTTGCTGAGTAGTCTCTCGAGTTTAGAGTCGGAGAAGAGGAGTGGGTCTCCGCCAGAGAGGAGCACGTCTCGGACCTGAGGGGTGTTCTTAAGGTAGTCGATGGCCTTGTCCCACTGGGTTTCGAGTTTTTGGTCTGAGACTCCGGAGACGACTCGCGAGCGGGTGCAGTAACGGCAGTAGGCCGCACAGCGATCGGTAACGAGGAAGAGAACTCGGTCAGGGTAACGGTGGACGAGCCCGGGAACAGGCATGTGGGAGTCTTCTCCGCAGGGGTCAGCCATTTCAGAGGGATCAGTATGGGTTTCCTCGATCCGAGGGATGACTTGTCGGCGGATGGGGCAGTCGGGGTCAGTGGGGTGAATGAGGTTAAAATAGTGAGGGGTGATGGCGGTGGCGAGCTTGGTCCCGGTGAGGAGGATTCCAGCACGCTCTTCGTCACAAAGGGTGAGATGTTTCTCAATTTCGGCGAGGGTGGAGACACGGTTTTTCAACTGCCATTTGGCAGAGTTCCAGTCACTCGGGGAGACCTTGGCAGGACCCCAGTAACCTGGAGCTGAGGGAGAAAAGGTGATTTCGTTCAAAACTAGGCAGAGTTTAGGGTGAGAATTGGAGATGTCAAAGTGTGGAGATTTAGGATTTATGATTTTAGCTTTGTGGTGAGGGAGGTATTTGTGGGCAGGGATTATGTTTTCAGGAGTTTATCGAGAAACGATGCGAGCATCTTGGGCAGCCATTTTAGAGGCCTTAAAGATCTCAGATGGGATGCCGGTATCTGACTTAGCGCGGGAGTTGAAGATGAGCTATATGGGGGTAAAACAACATTGTTTAAAACTCACTGAGATGGGTTTTTTGGAAGAATGGCGAGTCCCAAGGGAGAAAAAGGAGGTGGGGCGTCCTGAGAAACTTTACCGCCTGAGGGCGAAGTCTGAGGAGCTATTCCCTGAAGCAGGGGTGGAGTTGACCTTGGCGATGATGGAGGGGGTGAAGCAAATCTATGGGGAGTCAGCGCCGGAGAAGTTACTGTTCCACCACTTCCAGCAGTTACGTGAGCAGTGGCTGACTAAGGTGAGAGCTGGAAAGTCGATGGTGGAAAAGGCCACCCGCTTGGTGAATGCCCGAGATCAAGCAGGCTGGTTTAGCCGCTGTCATTACGATCCTTCTACGGGCTTTAGAATAGAGGAGTTCCATAGCCCGATGGATAAGATCTATCTGAAATACCCGACTGCGGTTCGGATGGAGGTGCAGATGATGGAGCAGCTGTTAGGGACGAAGGTGCTGCGTAAGGAGGTATCGACAGGGAAGGGAAGGAAGCGAGTGGTGTATGAAATTTCTACTCTAGGAGTGCGAGAGGAGGGAGCTGGGGAAGGACAGCTACTGTAGTGAAGAGTGAATTTGCTGGAGAGTCATTACGGCGTAGCAAGTTACGAGAATTGGATCGTTTTCCAGCCAGCGGCTTGCTTTGGTGTTAATCCAAGAGCCATCTTCACGCTGCTGGTTAATGATGGTGGCAGAAAGGTCAGCACGCCAGTCGATCTGGAGGCCGTCTTTACCCTTTAATTCAGGAATGTTGGCGGCGACAAGGCTCTTTGCCATGGCATGGTAGTAGTAGTAAAGTCCTTGCCCTCCGAGTCCGGGATTCTCAGTGAGGGTGTAATTGTCATTAATCCACTGGGTGACTGCTTTGACCCGTGGGTCATCCGCCTCGAGGTCAGCGTAGACGAGCGAGAGCAGTCCGGCATAGGACATGGACCCATAACCGCGAAGGGCTACGCGCCCAGTCTTACTGTCTACGGCCTCCCCTGCCTTTGAATTGCCTGGAAAGTAGACAAAGCTCCCATCGTCTCCCGAGTTCTTTATTTTATTGGTCGCACGGAGGTTTTGGCAGCGCGAAACGAAGGCGAGAGCAGCACTCCAATCGAGTTCTTGGGCGGGCGCTTCTCCTTGATCACTTGCGATGGCTTTGGTGTGATAAAGAGCTTCAAGGGCTTGATGGGTATTTGAGAGGTCCGAGTGTGCATAGGTGCCACCGTAGCCAATGCCTCCGTCGAACTCGGTATCATCAGCGCCTTTTACTCCCCAGTCGGTTTGTTGGTTGATCAGGAAGCCGCGAGCTTTGATGAGTGGGTCTTTGTACTTTTGAGGATCCGCGACCCATAGCGCCATGATTGCTGAGGCGGTGCTGTAAGTGGCCATTCCTTTTCCATAAATACCACCATCGACTTTCTGCTGAGAGAGGAGCCAGTCGAGCCCTTTTTGAATGGGAACAGGGGTAGGGGCCTCGGTATCATAGGATGGGTCTACAAGGAGGCAGCGTAGGGCGTAAGCTGTAAATGCGGGAAGCTTAGGATCACCCCAGTAGCCATCTGCATGTTGCTGACTGAGAAGGAAGCGGTTCCCCTTCTTAATAATTTCTTGAGACTCGAGTTTTAGAGAGAGGTGCAGGCCATTCACGGTCTTTCCATTCTGAGCGCTCAGAGGGCTAAGAAGGGAGCTACTAATGAGGAGGAGGGTGATGAAGGTCTTCATTTTTTCGCGGTGGAGTGAGGTTTGATGATGATTTGGACGGCTGTGCCAAGGGCTGGGACTGTCTTTTTGTTTGGGATCCACACGTCGCCTAGGTGACGGTCTTTACCGGGGAAATTTACAATGGCTTGTTCAGCACTATAGATGGCGAAAATCATTCCATCAACTTCGGCTTTAAAGAGCCCCTCGTGTAGGTAAGAACCGGTCGATAGCCAGGGGCCTTCTTCCATAAGGCTGAGGGAGAGCTCAGTTGTTTGGATCTCTTGGCCAGGACTAGGAGTGTCTGCTTCCTCAGGCCAGTCGATGTGGTGGATTAATTCGTGGATAGGGAGGCTTATATTTTTATCATCCTCGCTCCATGTGATAGTGATGTCCACGAGGGAGGCTGCGCGAATTTCTGGCGAGACTTGCGGAAATTTTCCAGTGGGCTGCCATGTCTTTTCGTCGATGATCTCGAAGAGTTCTTTCGATTCTTTGATCCCGAGAAGTTTCATGGCAATGTTTAGGTTGAGCGGTGAAATATCGGTGAGGAAGAGCGTTTCGTGGACTTTATCACTTTTAGTCGTGACTAGAAAATACTCGATCAAGCCCTCAATCATATTGACTCCCGCCCCGAAGCGGAGTTCTCGCTTACTTTTATCAAGCGTGATTTTTCCAATCTGGTATTCGTTTTCACTGATCTGTTTAATTGTGGGAGCAGACTTGGTGGTGGTGTTGGGTTCTTTTTCATCTTCTTGCGCGGAAGCGACAGATAGGGCAAAAAAAGAGGCTGAAGCGAGGAGCGCTTGCTTAAACATGGTTCACTGAGGGGACGATCTGAGGGAGAGAGATCTTAGGGTTAATTAGGGGAATCTTGGCGATCCTGTTCTGGATTTCTTTCTTTACTGAGTGTTTGCGCAAAGTCCCGCCACATGAGGCGAGTGATGTAGGTACTAAGAAGATCTTGCCCTGATTCTTGTAGACTCGGAGCAGGGGGGTAGCTGAGTTCACTAAGCTGGTTGCGGACCGTTTGGAAAACTGCAAATGATATGTCAGCGATGGCTTGTCCAGGATCGTCTGAAGTCCTAAGAGTCATGACTGGGGTGACGGTTCCCTTTTTCTCACTCGTTCCGATCCAGAGGGTGAGCGGGCTATCTAAAACCGCAGGACCACGGTTAGATGTGGTGATCTTAGGGGTGACTGCGAGTTGATGACTTGATGATTCCCGGATCAGAGTGGCCACTTCAAGAAGGGCCGATTTTAGCTTGTCACTGGGGTTCTGAGCCGTTCCTAAGTGAAGGACTAGGTTTATTTCGCTGCTTGGATCGATACTCCAACGTGGGAGAGTAGGGGCAAGAGTGCGGATTCCCTGAGCGGCTTCTTTTAAGGCTGCAGGATCTGCGTTTACGGTGTCAATAATACGTTCAAAGGCGAGGAGCGCCCGTTCGAATTGGCCGCGAGCTCTTAGGGCCGAAGAGAGCTCGAAGAGGCGGTCCGGAGTGTTTACGGTCCCGAATTTTTGATAGCTATCGAGCCCCGGACTACTTTCGAGGTCTCCTAGGTCGAGGTCAGTGATCTCTGGGATAATTGCTTCTTCGGTTTTTTCAGGGTTTCCGAGGACTTCGCTACTCTCTGAGTCTTCTTCAATCTCAGGTTGAATGGGGATGGGGTCGGCCCTAAAGCTTTCGGGCGAGTTTTCTGAGTTAAGGCTCACCCCACGTGGAGTCATGAAATCGAGCTTACGGGTACGGAAATGCCAAGTGAGTAGGATGGTTCCAATCACGGCGAAGATGACAACTGCCCAATGAACTCGCAAGGTGGTGAGAGAGTGGGAGAGAGAAGAGCTTAGGTGAAGTGCAAAAAAGGGCCGCTGGGAGGAAATCTCACAACGGCTTATTTTTTTTAGGGTAGGCTTTCAAGTCTCTTCAGACCAGCCTAACTCTATTCAGCGGTTTTTACCTGAATGGCACGCTTACCGACGCGGTCGCGGAGGTAGTGTAATTTTGCACGTCTGACCTTACCACGGGAAATGATCTCGACCTTGGCGATGCGGGGGCTGTGCAGTGGATAAACTCGCTCCACGCCAACTCCGTAGGAGATCTTGCGCACGGTGAAAGCCTTATTGACACCAGTTCCACCCATTGCGAGGACGATTCCTTGGAACATCTGGATCCGCTCCTTACCACCTTCAACCACCCGATTGTGGACTTTAATGGTATCACCTACTTTGAAGTCAGTGACTTCAGACTTCATTTGTTCTTTCTCGATCTTGCTGATGATATCCATGGACGTGAATGTGATTAACGGCGCGCAGGAACTACGGGAATGGCTCTATGAATGCAACTGTTTTTTCAATGCATCTGAAATGATTTATCAAAGTTACTAGAAGCTAGGCACAAAAAAGGCTGGGATAATTTTATCCCAGCCAAATTCTTAAAAGTCATCACACGGATGATCTAGAAGCTGCCGCCTCATGTGGAGACAGGACCTCAGGGGCCTGAGGAAGGAGATGACGATGAGGAGGGAGAGCAGGACGCTAGGCCAAGCAAACCAATGGCGATGAGGATGAGTTTTATTTTCATAGTATCTGTGGGTTGGAGATTTTATTTCTAAGCTTATTCCCATTTTTTTTAAGGAAAAAGCGGCGTGGTCTGGAGTGGGTCTAATTAAGAGATAATACCATTAAGAGATAATACCGTAACGGACTAAGGAAGTATAGATCCACCAGCAAACCGAGATAGTGGCTGCGGCCAGGAGGACGAAGAGCACGGTATTACGAGTGTGATAGCGCCTCTCGTTGATGATTTGCCCCTTGCTGAGTTCGGCATAAAAGCGGCGTTCACGGCGACGATCAGCGAAGTCATCGGGAGCAGGGATGGTCGTTTTTTCACGGTTCCGCTGTTCTTGGAGTTTGAGCGGAGCATTCTCGATCATTGACTCATACTTTTCGATTTCGAGATCGATCTTTGAGAGTTCATCCGGGCTTGGCGGGTCCGGACTGCGTTTCATTTTACGAAAAAACATAATGGGGGGATTTTGTTAGATGATTACTTGAAGAGAAAGATAAGGAGAGCGAGGGAGCCTAGAATGATTACGGGAAGGTTAAAAGCCATCCCATTTCGGAGCATGGTGTGAAAATCTGAAGAACTTTGATGAGCCCCTAATGAGTAGGAGGCCCCGCCGAAGATACTACTTTTACGGGTCCCCGTGAAGTAAGAAACGGCCTGCTCGTATTCATCTTCAGCTTTATCAAGAATGGAGAGGGATTTTTGAAGCTCGCCGCTGAGTCGGTCTTTTGGCCAAGCTTCAGGATTTAGGCTTTCGATACGGTTGAGGTGCTTTGCGAAGGCGCTACGAGTTTGCTCTAAGTCCTCCATTTCTTGCTTCATTTCAAAGAGCTCTCTTTCGATGGTGGTGACGGCAGTGGAGAATTTCTCGGATAATTCGATCTGACCGTTCAAGAATTCTTGCTTACGGTGGTTTAGATCCTCGAGGGCAAGTTTTTGGCGTTCGAGCTCACGTCGTTGATTTTGTAAGGTTTCTAGTTGGGACTGAGCGTCTGAGAGTTTTTCCTCGAAGTCTTCGGTGAAAGCAGGGCGGCTGGAGGGGATTTCCATCTGCGTTTCGCGGACTTTGATGTGTTGCTTTCGCGGAGTTGTTTTTGCCATAGAAGGGTGTGGAGTTGTTAGAAACAGCCCCGAGACCTTAGCGGAGGATGGGAGAAGAGACGAGTCTTTAATTAAGTAAACTTAATTTTAATGTAATCTTTAAGACTAACTTCTGCCTTCTTTACGAAAGGGTTTCATATACCAGCGTGCGGAGAGACGGGTGAGAGTCTTAAGATCTTCGAGAAGGAGGTAGGATGCGGGGATGAGGAAAAGAGTGATGAAGGTGGCGAATAAGATCCCAAAACCCAGCGAGACAGCCATGGGTTTTAGAAATTGGGCATGAATCGCACGATCGAACATGAGGGGCATGAGGCCTGCGAAGGTGGTGATCGAGGTGAGAAAGATGGGGCGGAAGCGCTGGACGCCTGAGCTGAGGACAGCCTGGTTCAGTTCCATCCCTTCTTCTCGTTTTTTATTAATAAAGTCGACGAGGACGATGGAGTCATTCACGACAACGCCAGCGAGGGCCATGATGCCGAAGACTGAGAGCCATGAAGGAACGATGCCGAGAATGAGGTGTCCTGCATACGCTCCAATGACGCCGAAGGGAACGGCGAGGAGGACGACGAGAGGCTGCAAGAGAGAGCGGAAGGGAATGGCGAGAAGAGCGTAGAGTGCTAGGATAAGGGCTCCGAAGAGCCAAGTGCTGCGCTGTCCTGTCTCGCGGTCTTCTTTAATGAATCCTTCCCAGATCCAAGAGATGCTGGGATCTTGATTTACGATGGTATGGATCTGGGGCTCGAGCTCGGCCGCCAGTGCGAGGATGTCAATGGAGGAGTCCTTAGGGGTGGCGGTGACGTCACTGACCTGAGCTCCGTTGATCAGGGTAATGCGGCTGGGAGTGCTCTGGAGACTGACTTCGGCGACGGTGCCGAAGGGCACATTCGTCCCGTCAGGGGCCTGGATGTTGAGAGTGTCAAAGGTGTGCAAGTTTTCACGCTTCAGTCCGGGAAGGCGGACCATGACGCGGAGTTCATCGCCGTCTCGCTGGATGCGCTGAACCTCCTCACCAAAGAAAGCTTGGCGGACTTGCTGAGCGAGTTGTCGCTGGGTGATTTCCAGTTCCTGAGCACGGGGCTTTAGGGTGATCACCATTTCTTCTCGGGAGGAGGGTTTATCGGCGTGGGCCCAGTTGATATTAGGGTGCTTATCAAAAAGGGTTTCTAACTGGTCTGCGATGAGTGATTTTTTTTCACTCTCAGGTCCTCGTAGCTGGATTTTAAGTGCTTCGGTTTCCTCACCACCTGAACGTCTCCCTCCGAAAGAGCCACGGATGTAGAGGTTGTTTAGATTGGCAATTTCACCGATTTCATTTTTCCAGAGTTTTTCAATCTCGGTATTGGTAGGACCGGGTTCTGAGCGGAGACTTGGCGGGAGAATCTCGATCGAGACGGAGCCACGCTCGGGATCGACTCCGCGTCCGTAGCGTCCACTGCCGACGTCTGCCTTGATGTTACGAATGAGGGCTTCCCCATTACCGGGGTCGATAAGCTTTTCTTGAAGTTTACGGGCGGCGGCCTCAACTTCCTGAACGGCGGCATCAGTCTGGGCGAAGGGGGTGTTATCGAGCATATCGAGGCGAGCATCGATGACGTAGCGCTCGATGGTCGGTATCGCTTGAAAGCCTAAGTGGCCCCCAGCTTTTAGCCCGATGGTGGCGAAACCGAGTGCGAAGAATATCGCGATGGTGGTGTAGCGCTGAGCCACGGCGAGCCTCAGGGCGGGAGTGTAGATGATGGTTACGAGCCGCTCTAAGCCATCGGCAACCCACTTTTGACCACGGGCGAAGAGGCCGAGTTTATTGAGGTCGCGGTGAGTGCGCAGATGTTTGAGGTGGGAGGGGAGGATGAATTTAGACTCGATGAGTGAGAAAATAAGCACGGCTCCCACGACGGGTGGTATTTGGCTAGTCCAAGTCTGCCAATAACCTTCAAAAAACATGAGAGGAATGAAGGCAACAATGGTGGTGAGGACGCCGAAGGTGACTGGAGTGGCGACTTGCTTAGTGCCAAGAACGGCGGCATCAAGAGGGCTGAGATCATCTCGTAGTCTCGAGTAGATGTTTTCCCCAGTGACGATGGCGTCATCCACGACGATCCCGAGGACGATGATGAAGCCGAAGATGCTCATCGTATTCGCAGTCATGCCGAAGTATGGCATGAGGAGGAGGCCACCGGCGAAGCTCACGGGGATGCCAAGGACGACGTAAAAGGCGAGCATCGGGCGGAGAAAAACACTGAGGATAATGAGAACGAGAATACCGCCAGAGAGAAGAGATGAGCCGAGAGTGGAGAGACGGCCTCTAATCCGGATGGACTCATCATCCCAGACAGAGAGGGTGATTCCCTGGGGGAAGCGCTGAGTAGAACTTTCGATGTAGCGTCTGATCGAGTCGGAGATTTTAATCGCGCTTTCATTTTTTCCCTGAAGGACATCGATCATGAGACTGCGTTCCCCATTGAAACGGAGGACGTTATTTTTCTCCTCAAAACCATCTGAAACATGAGCAAGGTCTGAGATTTTTAAAAGAGCACCATTTGCTGAAGAGATGATGATATTGCCGTAATCTTCACGGGTGTAAGCCTGCCCAGAGGTTCTGATCTGGATGGGGCCGGCACTGGTGTTTATCGTGCCCGCCGAAAGGGCAAGAGATGAGTTACGGATGGCAGTGGCGAGGTCTGAGATCGAGAGGCCGTGATCTCGGAGTTTCTCGTCATCCGCCTCGATCGAGATCTCGAGCGGGTGGCTCCCTCGGAGGTCTGTGCGAGAGACTTCTGGGAGGTCTAAGATATCACCTTGGACCTGCTTGGCCACCTCATAGAGTTCCAGTTCAGAGAGGTCTCCGGTGACAGCCACGGTGACGACTTCTCGCCAACTTGAGGTATTAGGCACTGAGATGCGTGGACGCTCGGTTTCGGGTGGGAAGGTGGTGATGGTGTCAATGCGAGCCTCGACTTCATCGCGGAGTTCTTGGAGATCTACTCCATCTTTAGGGATGATGTCGAAGTTTGCTGCCCCTCGGTTAGCATGGGCTTTAATTTCCTCGATTCCGGAGAGGTCGCGGAGGGCTCGGTCAATCGGAATGACGATGTTTTCCTCTACGTCTTGAGGGCTGCCCCCACGGTAGGTCATTCTTATGTCCACTTCACCCCAGTCACTGGTGGGCTGAACCTCTAGTGGGATTTTGTTGAAAGCCATATAGGCCCCGCCAAGAAGGATCGCCACCAAGAGGAAATTGGCGGCGATGTCATTTTTAGCGAACCAGCGAATCATGTGAAAGGACTATAACGGGGCTTGGTGAGTTGTCCTTTCGGTTTTTAGTTCTTTAGACCTTTTAGACACTCACTTGGGCGAGCGCTGGATCAGACCGAGCGCTTAACTTGCCCTGATCTAGGCTCCTTGGCTAGGGCCAGTGAGTTTTTAGCGAGTTCCTCATTTTCTCGCCGCAGACCGCTCTTTTATAATCGGCTTTACGATCTATCGCTATTCTGGATGATTTACGCGTGCAAATTGCTTCAGGCGTAGGCCATTCAGCGCGATGAAGCCACTGGCGTCATTCTGATTATACGCTTCCTCTTGGCCGCCTTCCATCGTGGCGATGTCTTCATCGTAGAGGCTATTAGGCGAGCGGCGCCCAGCGTTCATGATGTTTCCTTTATAGAGTTTGAGGCGGACTTCACCGTTGACGGTTTTTTGAGTTTCGGTGACGAGAGCCTGTAAAGCATGCCGCTCTGGGGCGAACCAAAAACCATTATAAACGAGTTTAGCATAATCAGGAAT
Source organism: uncultured Verrucomicrobiales bacterium (assembly GCA_937928425.1). Classification (GTDB taxonomy): domain Bacteria; phylum Verrucomicrobiota; class Verrucomicrobiia; order Verrucomicrobiales; family Akkermansiaceae; genus SW10. The sequence continues at coordinate 2,479 of CALFVL010000030.1, read as the reverse complement.
GAGGCCATCACGCAGGTGCTGTGCATCGCGGTCTATCGTGAGGGTCTCGAGGTCTTGATGAGCGGCGAGTAGGATGGTGCCTCCGGGAGTCTCGTAAATTCCGCGCGACTTCATCCCGACGAAGCGGTTCTCGACAATGTCAATCCGGCCGATTCCGTGCTTCCCGCCTAGATGGTTAAGCACTCGCATGATCCCGTATGGGCTGAGAAGGGTGTAGCCGTCTTGCTCTCCTTTGATCTCGAAGTCACCGAGCTCTGAGATGTATGCTGTGAGGTCATCATTTTTCAGCCCGATGATGTTCCCTTTTTCAAAGAGGCATTGCAGATACTCCGGAGTATTTGGAGCATCCTCGGGAGAGGTGGAGAGAACATACATGTCTTTATCTCTCTCGGTCGTGCCGTCATACCAAGTGTCTTCTAGAGCGCCGGCCTCGAAGGAGATGTGCAGGAGGTTCCGGTCCATGGAGTAGGGCTTGGAGGCGGAAGCTTGCACGTCGATCCCATTATCAGCGCAGTACTGAATCATCTCAGCCCGGCCTGGGAATTGCTCACGGAATGAGTCATCCCGCCACGGGGCGATCATTTTAATCTCTGGGGCAAGGGCATTCAGGGCGAGTTCGAAGCGCACCTGATCATTCCCTTTTCCAGTCGCACCGTGTGCGATTGCGTCAGCCCCTTCAGCACGGGCCACCTCGAGCATGCCTTTAATAATGCAAGGGCGGGCAATCGAGGTTCCGAGAAGGTAGCGCCCTTCGTAGACGGCGTTTGCCTGGAACATGGGGAAGATGTAGTCGGCGGCGAATTCCTCCTTCAGGTCTCCGATGTAGCACTTAGAGGCACCGGTGGCGAGTGCCTTAGCCTCTAGACCATCCAGCTCTTCCGCCTGCCCGACGTCAGCGCAGTAGGCGATGATTTCAGCATTGTACTTTTCTTTGAGCCAAAGGAGGAGGATGGAGGTATCAAGCCCCCCTGAGTATGCGACCACGATTTTCATCGCGCTCTGGATAAGCCAGAGAAGGGCACTTGGCCAAAGCTTTTTTTAGTCAGTGAGTTTGAATTAAGGGCAGCGGGGAAACTGTGCCGATTTCGCAGGGGGCGAGGACGCCTCATGAGCGGCTTAGCGGCTTAGCGAGATGACACACTCGAGGTGCCTCGTCTGGGGGAATAGATCGAAGGGCTGGATGCTTTCGATCTGGTAGCCCTCACTCAGGAAGCTCTTAAGATCCCTCATCTGGGTGGCTGGATTACAGGAAATGTAGACCACCTTATTAGGCTTAAAGTGAAAGAGTTGTCTCAAGAAGTCTTCACTGCATCCTTTTCTGGGAGGGTCGATTAGGACACTCGTCTGCTCTGGGGGGAAGGTGATGTCAGCAAAGAGTTGCTCAGCCGAAGCTGCGATGAAGTGGGCGTTCTTAATGCCGTTGGTGAGGGCATTACGGCGCGCCCAGTCAGCAGAACTCTCAGAGAGTTCGATGCCGATGACTTGCTCGAAGTGCCTCGCGAGGCTGAGCCCGAAGAGGCCAGAACCACAGTAGGCATCGAGCAGATATTTTTGCTGCGGACCTTTTGCCTTTTCTGCGGCGTGCTCGGTAAAGGTTTCTAAAATGAAGGGATTATTTTGGAAAAAATCACCAGCGAGGAAGTGAAAGCTGAGCTCGCCCACTCGCTCCACCACAGGAGTGCGGTGATTGGTCTCCACGCGGTCCTCCGTAGCACGAAGGAGGAGAGTGGAGCCTTTTTTATATTCAGCAGCACGGCGTCTCACCTGATCACGGAGAGCTGGAAGCTCGGCATTGATGACATCCATGGCGATGGGGCAATGAGTGATGTCTACGAGGCGGTGCCGGCGATTAAACTCGAGGAAGCCGATCGGGAAGTCTTCACCTGGCTTTGGTCGTTGGAAGTGGGGCGTGATTTTAGACCGGTAGGCCCACTCTCGGGGTGAGGGGATGGTGGGACTAACCTCTGCATCCACCCCGACCATGTGGGAGAGGAGTTCTCGTACTTGGCGGGTTTTCCACTCGAGCTGTTTCTGGTAGGGAAGGTGCTGGTATTGGCAACCTCCGCAAGTGGCAAAGTGTGGGCACTTTGGCTCGATCCGATCTGGTGAAGGACTAAGGATTTCTACCAGATCAGCGTGGGTGCAGTTGGCCTCGTTCCGCCAGACCTTCGCTAGGACTCTTTCGCCCGGAAGGGTGAATGGGACGAAGACGACCCAGCCACCTGGTTTAGCAATGCCAGCCCCTAGATTGGAGAGGGCTAGGATCTCAAGCTCGATGATCTCGTGCCATTCATAAGGTTCCGCTTTAAACTTGCGGGGGCGTTCTGGAGGCATAGTCTGAATTTTACTCTTTAATCTTAGGGAGGGTGGGAGGGTCCACCTCGATGATGCTGTCTCCCTCTATAGTGGGAGTCGGTGCGAGCTGAGTATTCGCCTGAGTGACTGTTTTTTTCTTAGCCTCTGTCATGAGTTCTCCGGT
>CALFVL010000029.1 GCA_937928425.1 uncultured Verrucomicrobiales bacterium | reverse complement strand
CACGTGGCGCGTAATATGCAACCACCCCAGCCACTCCCACCTTCAACATGGCTGACTCACCAAAAGACAAAATCAAATACGGACTCCTAAAGTTCATCGACCTGAGCGGTTTCAAAGTTTTCGATCCCCCCGTCCGCCTCGCCTTTGGAGAAGACCCAAAGAAACAAATCAACGAGATCGGGAAATTCATGCTTCTTCCGATCATCTTCGTCTCTTTATGCATCTTTACTTGGAGCGTCATCGCCCCCACTCATAAGACCAAGTCAGGATCTGCCCCCACCCCCACACAAGTCTGGGGAGCCTGGAAAGACAACTCCCGCTTCGGCGAACGAGAGGACGAAAAACTCCAAGACTACGAACTCTCTGGAAGTGAGCGCTTGAAAAAAATCGAAGAAGTAAAAACTCTGCTCACTGAACTCCAAGCTCAGTCCGTCCAACTCGAAGCAGCCTCCAAAGAAGCAGCCGAAAAAGGAACTGCCCTGACCGCCAAGAGAGTCGCCCCTTTCACTGAAAAATTAAACCAGCTCAAAGAAGACATCAAAGTCGCCAAAGCCCAGCGTAAGCTCGCCCTTGAAACCCTCGCCACCCAAGTCGCCGAAGGCACCTCCTCCCCAGAAGAAATGCTCGCCCTCGTCGCGAAACAGAACCAAGCCAACGATACCGAAAAAGAGCAAAAGAAAATCATCGATACCAAGATCAAAGAAATCCGCGATGACCCTCCGGAATCAATCAAAGCCACCCAGCTCGCCGCCAACAAAGCCGCCGATGAAATCCAACACTTTAAGAAGCGCCTAGACATCCTCAACACCTCCAATAAAGAAGTGAAAAAGGCATCTCTTCTCGCAAAAGTCGCAGCAGATGAACAAACCTTAGCAGACTCCACTGACCCGAAGGAAATCCTATCGAAGTCCAAGTCCATCGTCACCAACCGCAAGAACGCCGCCTCAGTTGACGAGCAAAGATTTGCCCCCACCGCCACCATCGCTTGGCAGACGAAGCGCTCCCTCGCCACCGTCTTCGTCGGCTTCCTCATCGCCGCCGTCGTCGCCATCCCAGTTGGAATCATGTGCGGACTCAATAAGATCGTGATGGCCTGCCTTACTCCCATCATCTCCATCTTCCGCCCCGTCTCCCCCGTCGTCTGGCTTCTCATCTTTCAGATCGTCGTCGGCGCCTTCTTCCTTCCTGACCCTGCCAAACACCCCCTCTTCACCACCTTGAACCAAGACTACTGGTTCGGCTGGATTAAAAACCCCATCGCCTTCCTTAACACAAATCCCGCCATGATCTTCTCCGCCTGCACCGTAGCGATGTGTGCTCTTTGGCCCGCCCTCGTGAACACCGCCTTGGGAGTCTCCGCCATTGATAAAGACCACCTTAATGTCGCTCGTGTTCTCAAGCTCGGCTTCTGGTCTCGTCTCTTTAAAATCGTCATTCCTTCCTCCCTCCCACTCGTCTTCGCTGGCCTGCGCATCTCCCTCGGAGTCGGATGGATGGTCCTCATCGCTGCAGAAGCGCTCTCCTCCTCAGACGGTCTAGGGAAATTTGTTTGGGATGAATACCAGAACGGATCTTCCCAGTCCTTCGCCAACATCATCCTCGCCTGCTTCATTGTCGGCATCATCGGCTTCTTCCTCGACCGCATCATGATCGTGCTCCAACGCCTCGTCTCCTTCGATGACGGCTCGGCCACTGCCTAAAGCACTGAACAACTTCGCATCTTCTCTCCCATGAGCTATCTTGAAATCGATAACGCCTCCGTTTCTTTCGGACCAGTCTCCAATCGCACTCATGTGCTCTCCGAGATTAACCTCTCGGTCGAAGAGAACGAATTCATCGCCGTCATCGGATTTTCCGGCTCAGGAAAATCCACTCTCATATCGCTCCTCGCCGGACTGCAAGAGCCCACCACCGGAGAAGTCCGTATGGATGGTAAAATCATCAAAGAGCCCGGCCCCGACCTCGGCATGATGTTTCAGAACTACTCCCTTCTCCCGTGGCTCACCGTCAACCAAAACATCCACCTCGCTGTCAAAACCGTCTTCCCAAACCTCTCCAAAAAAGACATCAAAGATAAAATCGGCCACTACGTCGATATGGTAAAACTCTCCCACGCGGGTGAGAAACTTCCCCACGAACTCTCCGGCGGCATGCGCCAACGCGCCTCCCTCGCTCGCACCCTTTCTCTCGACCCAAAAGTCCTCCTCCTTGATGAGCCTCTCTCCGCACTAGACGCCCTCACCCGCTCAGAGCTCCAGGACCAGATCCTCAACATTTGGGAAAGTGACAAACGCACCGTCGTCATGATCACCAACGATGTTGACGAAGCCGTCCTCATGGCAGACCGCATCGTCCCCCTCACCATGGGGCCACAAGCCACCCTTGCAGACCCCTATCTTGTTGAAATGGCTCGCCCTCGCGAACGCCACACCTTGAACGATCACCCCCAGTTCAAGCGCCTCAAGTCCGAGATCACAAACTTCATGATGGGCCTCAACAAAGACTCTAAAAAAAGCACCCAAGACCCACTCACCTCCATGCCAGACATTCGCCCCAAAGACTTCACCCTCCCCAGCGCCAACATCCGCCTAAAAAATAACAAAACACCCCTCCGTAGCAGAGGCTCTTAGCCTCTAAACCCAAAAAACCATACTCCCTCCCACCACATCGTAGCAGAGGCTCTTAGCCTCTAAACCCACAACCCCTTCAACACCCATTCACCCATGTCCACACTCACTCCACTTCCAGACCCTAAGCTCAAACGCTCCGTCGAAATCTCAAACCTCATCAAAGAATATCCTAACCCCTACGGCGATGACTTCCGCGTCGTCGAGGATTTTAACCTCAATATCCAAGAAGGGGAATTCATCTCCCTCATCGGCCACTCCGGTTGTGGAAAATCCACCGTCCTCACCATGCTCGCTGGCCTGAACGAAATCTCCGGCGGCGGCATCATCGTTGATAATAAAGAGATCGACTCACCCGGCCCAGATCGTGCCGTCGTCTTCCAATCACCCTGCCTCATGCCCTGGATGAACTCCTTCCAAAACGTCATGCTCGGCGTCAAAAACATCTACCCCCACGCCAGCAAATCTCAGCGTAAACAGATCGTCGAGCACTCCCTCTCCGTCGTTGGCCTAGGTGACTCCATGAAAAAATTCCCTAATGAAATGTCAGGCGGGATGCAACAGCGCGTCGGCATCGCCCGCGCCATCGCCCTACAACCTAAGGTCCTCCTGCTTGATGAACCCTTCGGCCGGCTTGACTCCCTCACCCGGATGGAACTTCAAGACGTCATCATCGACATCCTCGCACGTGAGAAACTCACCGCCATGATCGTCACCCATGACGTAGACGAGGCCGTCTTCATGGCTGACCGCTGCGTCATGATGTCAAACGGACCTAAAGCCGGCGTTGGTGAAATCCTCAGCATTGACTTCCCCCGCCCTCGCAACCGCGAAGCCATCTACCAAGACCCTAAATTCTTCGCATACCGTGAGCACCTCCTCGCCTTTCTTGAACAACGTGCCCACCTCAAAGGCCCCAGCCGCATCTTCACCCACGGAGACCACATGGGATACAGCGAGCAAACTGGCCCAGACCTCGAGCAAGCTGCCACCCGCCTCGCCTCCTCGGTCGCATAAACCCCCACTCCATCGTCACTCTCATGAACGAAAATCATCTCCTACAAGACTAATTACTCAGCGACTTGGCACTCTCCACGCTCATCTAAAATTGCCATGAAAATTAGTAACTCACTCACCCATCTCATCCTCGCCAGCTCCAGCCTCCTCTGCCACGCTGGAGAACCCAGCGATGCCCCGCTTCAAAGAAACACCACAGACACCCCTGACTTCCTCAGTAAAATAAAATTCAGCGGCCACATCACCACCCGCTATGAATTCCGGGAAACCGACCCACTCGACGAATCAAACGCCCTCACCGCACGCGCCCGCATTGGCCTCACCCTCGGAGAATTTAACGGCTTCTCCGCCTTCATCGAAGGAGAAGGAACCGAAGCCATCGTTGACGACTTCCGTAGTAACCCCACTAACGACTCCTCCACCAGACCCTTCGTCGAGGGAAACTCCGTCATCGCTGATCCTAATAATGCCGAGCTAAACCAAGCCTACCTGAAATACGCCAAAGACGGCCTCCTCCTCCAAGTCGGGCGCCAGCGCATCATCCGTAATAACGCTGCCTTCATCGGAAACGTCGGCTGGAGACAAAATGAACAAACTTTCGATGCCGCACAAATCGCCTATAAGAACGACACCTTCTCCGCCAGCTACGTCTACTCAGACCGCGTCCAACGCATCTTCGGAGACAGCGCCAACGACGCCCTCCCCGGTCCGCCCCTCCGCGACTTTGAAGGAGACTTCCACCTCTTCGACCTCCACTATAAAACCGACTTCGCAGACCTCGGAGCCTACGCCTACCTCATCGACGTAAATAACAACAGCAACGTCGGAGAAAGTAACACCTACGGAATCTTCGGCACCTTCGGTGACCTCTACGCCGAAATCGCCCATCAACAAGGTGACAGCACCAAAGCCGGTGGCAACTATGACGCCCTCTACGCCCACCTCAAATACAGCAAAAAAATAAACGGCACCACCCTCACCGCTGGCATCGAATACCTCGAAGACCAGTTCAAAACCCCCTTCGCAACTGTCCACGCCTTTAATGGATATGCTGACGCCTTCGTCCTCCAGCGCGTCGGCCTAAACAACGGACCCGGCGGCAACTTTGACGGCCTCACCGACATCTACCTCGGCCTCACCAAGCCCGGCCTCCCAGGAGGAATCACCCTAAAAGCATTCCTCCACTACTTCTTAGACGAAGACCTGAACAACACCTACGGCTACGAGGCAGACCTCGTCCTCGTGAAAAAGTTTAACTCCAACCTCAGCGGCCTACTCAAAGCCGCCTACTTCTTCGGAGAAGACTTCTTCGAGGACATCGAGCAAATCTCAGTCCAACTCGACTACAAATTCTAAACCCCATGTCACCCTTCACTGAAGAACAAAGCGGCTACCTCCATGGCTTCCTCGCTGGCTACCAACAGGCACCCTTCCTAGGTCAGAACTCCGCAGGACAATTCACCGACCAAGAAGAAGAGTCCGTCTTCAACACCCCCCTTGATGACCTCTGCCGTGAGGAACTCATCAAGCATGAACAAAACGGCCTCGACTGCTACGACACCATCTTAAAACGTGCCGAAGAAGAAAACTTCGCCTCTGATGGTGACATCTTCCGCTTCAAATTCCACGGCCTCTTCTACGTCACCCCCGCACAAGAATCCTACATGATGCGCGCCCGCATCCCCGGCTGTGCTCTCACCTCACGCCAGCTCCGTGGCTTCGCGCAAATGTCACGTGACTGGGGGAACGGCATCGTAGACATCACCACTCGTGGCAACCTCCAGATTCGGGAAATCCTTCCAAAAAACACCGTTAATATCCTGAACACCCTCATCGACCTTGGCCTCACCTCAAAGGGATCAGGAGCAGACAACGTCCGCAACATCACCGCTACCCCCACCAGCGGCTTCGATAAGGACGAGCTCCTAGACGTCCTCCCCTATGCCAAAGCGATGCACCACGCCATCCTCAACAACCGTGACCTCTACGGCATGCCACGGAAATTTAACATCTCCTATGACTCCGGCGGCGCCATCTCAGTCTGCGCTGACACCAATGACATCGCCTACTACGCCGTCACCCTAAAAGAAAAAACCGCAGACCTAAACCCCGGCATCTACTTCCGCCTGCAACTCTGCGGCATCACCGGACACAAACAATTCGCCTCAGACACTGGCCTCCTCGTCACCCCGAACGAGACCATCGCCCTCTCCTCTGCCATCCTCCGCGTCTTCATCGAACACGGTGATCGAACCAACCGAAAAAAAGCCCGCCTCAAGTATCTCGTCGACGATTGGGGCCTCCCTAAATTCCTCGACGAAGTACAAAAAAAACTCGCCTTCCCCCTCCGTTACATCCCCGCAGAACTCTGCACAAAGCCACGGCCAAAAAACAAACACGGACACATCGGCACCCATAAACAAGCTGACGGTAAAAACTACCTCGGCATCGTCATCCCCGTGGGCCGCATGCAGAACCACACCGTCGAAACCATCGCTGACCTCGCCGAGCAATTTGGTAACGGCGACATCCGTCTCACCGCTTGGCAAAACCTCATCATCCCACACATCCCAGATGAGAAACTCGCAGAGGCCCAATCCGCGATCAAAGCTGCCGGCCTCGCCTACACCGCCACCTCCATCTCCGGAGGCCTCGTCGCCTGCACGGGAAACACCGGCTGTAAATATGCTGCCGCTAACACCAAAGGGAACTCCGTCCACCTCGCAAAATACCTCGACGACAAGCTCACCCTAGATCAGCCCATCAACATTCACCTCACCGGTTGCCACCACTCCTGCGCCCAGCATTACATTGGAGACATCGGCATGATGGCCACTCCTGTCAAACTCCCCTCCGGTGAAAAAGTCGAAGGCTACAACATCGTCCTCGGAGGCGGGGTCGATGACACCCAAGCCATCGCCCAAGAAGCCTACAA
>CALFVL010000028.1 GCA_937928425.1 uncultured Verrucomicrobiales bacterium | reverse complement strand
GGAGGGTGCAGAGAAATGTTGGAAGTGTACTGATAAGTGGTTTCAGCGAGCGTTAATTGCTATTGAAATTGCTAGAAATTATGCAAAGGCAGAAGGGGTGATAGTTTGCACAAAGGTAGGTGTGTGGCAAGCAGTTCGCAGCGGAAAACCATGGAGAGCGGGTGCGCTTTCCGTCGCTTGCTCTCACGCTTTTGCTAGAGCGATTGATGTTGCGGCTGACGCTACTGTGGACAGTGCTGAAAAGAGCTACGCAGAAACCTTTAAAGCGTGTTGCCCTTAATGTATTCGATGTCAAAAAAAGTTGCTAATTTTATTGGGAAGTATACTCTCTAAATTCAAGTGCCTTTTTTTAGTATCTTAGTATTTCTTTACATTCTTAGTGCTACGGATTTTTTTCGAAAAAAAATTTCAAAAAATAAATTGATATTTCTTATGGTCATCTGCGCAATTTATTTTTCAGCTTAGCGATTTCAATTGCCATAAAAACATCTCAGGCAGGAATGGAATGACCTTAAGCGGCGGGGTCAGGCCACCTGGGTTGAAAAAGTTGAATACATGAATGTTGAAACGTGGTTAGCGTGGGAGAAAGTGCGCGTGGGAATATCAGTTGATCTATGGCAGCAGGAAAATGCCCCAGGATTACTAGGTTTGGCGAGCTTGGTTCCTGGGTATACCAGTCTACCCTTTGGCTTATCTTCACTGTATTTGACTAATCGCAAAGCAAGGCTCAAAGAAATGATGAGAATGCATCAGAAAATAAAGCCCAAATCCCGTACTGCCTACGAATATGAACGAACTGTAACGGTTAGGGAGAGCCTTGATAAAGATAAGTTTGTTAGCAAAAGAATTACAGAAGGGCGCTGCCCAGAATTTGTAGAGGTGAAACCAGATTTAGAGTGATAAAGGAGTATTATTTTATTGTAGGATCCCTTGTTCTAATCTGCGGCGCATTTTCTATTGAAGATGATTTTCTAGCTATTGTTTTGATTCTCGTGGGTGTGCTTAATTTGTTCTGGGTGATTTTTAAAGACTAATGCATTTTAAACGCTGGACGATTTGCACAAGATGTTGTAATCGCGTTAAAACTCTCTTCTTAGCTATTCGGTGGATCAAAGTCCTTCGTCTCAAGACCAGCCTCCCTTCGGTCGGTCGGATTGTTAGAGCGGGCTAAAGCTGTCACGCCTCCTGCTTATCCATGGCCATTTGACTACTGCTTCGCCTAGCCCTACGGGCTGTCCTTTGGATTGTCTATCTCCGCTGCGCTTCGATTCACAATATCTGTGGGGCGAGGAGGCCGCGAGGGTCCTTGCGAGTCCTGAAGGTGTAGGAGCAATGGTGACGAGATTACAGCGGTCGTTTTCTTAACTAGATTAATCGTGGCTAGGAAGGGGGAGGGCGAGTGGATATTTGCGTGATGGGATGAGGGGTGGGCTTAGTCTTCGCTTACGCGGAGGGCGAGGTATTCCTCGACGGCACGGGTGGGATCTTGGTGACGCATGAGGGTTTCACCGATGAGGATGGAGCTGGCGCCGGCATCGAGGGCGCGCTGAGCGTCGCTGCTGTCTTTGAGGCCGGATTCGGAGACTAGGGTGACGTTGTCAGGGACTTCTTCGGCGAGTTGCTCGGTCGTGCTGAGGTCAGTGGTCATGGTCTTGAGGTTACGATTATTGATGCCGATGAGGTCTGCGCCTAGGTCGAGGGCGCGCTCCATTTCAGGGAGGTTGTGAACTTCGACGAGGACGTCAAGTTGCACCTCTTGGGCCGCTTCGTAGAGTTTGCGGAGTTGCTCGTTATCGAGGGCCGCGACGATGAGAAGGATGGCATCAGCTCCTGAAACGCTGGCTTCATAGATCTGGCATTCGTGAAGGGTGAAGTCTTTACGGAGAAGGGGGATGGGGGAGATTTTAGAAATTTCCATGAGGTAGGAGAGGTGGCCTTGGAAGTATTTCTCATCTGTGAGGATGGACATGCAGGAGGCTCCGCCATCGATGTAGCGTTTGGCCTGGCGGACTGGGTCGAAGTTGGGATCGATGAGACCAGCAGAGGGGGAGGCTTTTTTAACCTCAGCAATGACACTGAGACGGTCTGGCCCTAGATCGAGAGCGCTGCGGAAGCCGGCGAAGTCGTTACGCATGAGGGCGGAGGCGCGCAGTTTTTTAGTGAGAGGGATGAGGGGCTCAATTTCGGTTTTTTTATAGGCGATGATTTCGTCCAGCTTGTTCATAGGTGACGCTCTTTCCAATACGCGAAGGTGCTAAAAAAGAAAGCGCTCAATTCCACCCTTGTCCTAGTTAGGTGTGCGAGAGATGCTGGGAGGGCCATGAAGGTGTTTGTAATTTTTGCCTGTTTGTTCCCCTTCCTGCTATGGGGGCAGGTGAATGAGACGAGTAGTGTGGATGGGCGCTTAACGGTTTATGGGGGGGAGTCGGCCTTGCGAGTGGCGATGGTGCAGGATGCGGAGATTTTGATCAAAGAGCTCGATAAGCTGGTTGGGGTGTTAGAGGGGAAGCCTTTTCCGATCGTGCTGCAACTTTATCCAGCGCAGGAGGGGAAGTCCTTTCAAATTGCGCGGGAGTTCCTGAAAACAGAGGGAGCTGAGAGGAAATACCGCTTACAAATTGATCTCCGGCTAGGGAGGGGGAATTCGCTGAATCAGGAGCGCCTGGACCGGGCGTTATTAGAGATGCTCTTGATTGAGCGGACGCTGCGTGCTCTGCCAGAGGGGAAGACTGCGGAGCGGGTGGAGATCCGGCCGTGGCTTCTGGATGGGATGTCTGAGGCTCTTCAATGGAGCTTGGGGAAAGGAGATCGGAGAATGTACTCTTCTCTGGTGGATAGTGGCGGCTGGGTGGAGGTGGAGGCATTGACGGACCGCACGAGGGTGGGGGATTTAGATATTTTGAGCCGTGAGCTTTTTCGCGCTTCCTCTGGAGCCTTAGTGATGGCTCTGCTCGCGCAGACGCAGGGGAAGGAGAGTATGAAGAATTTTCTGGGCGAGGTGGCGGTATTTGAGGGAGAGCCACTGACGCTGGTGCGTAGTCACTTCCCGCAGGTGAATTTGGGGGCGAGTGGTTTGGAGCGTTGGTGGATGCTCCAAGTGGTGGCGATGTCTGAGAAGAAACTTACGGAGGCGATGACGGTGCCAGAAACTGAAGAGCAGCTTGTGAGGATTCTAGAGCTGCATTTGCAAGATCTAGGGGGGCGGGTTTACCGAGTGGGGGTGGACTCGTGGCGTCAGGTCGCGGTCTTGGAGAAGGAGGAGGAGAGATTGGAGGCAGTGAGACCAGCGAGTGATTTGTTAGCGCATTTGAGTTTTCGTTGCTTTCCTACTTATCGGCCTGTGATCGGAGGGTATCTACAGTTTTTTTCGGATTTGGTAAGTGGGGAAGTGGAGGAGGCTGATGTGGTGTTAAATAATCTTCAGACCTTTCGGGAGGCGGAGTTGAGGAGGTATGATCAGCTGATCGATCTGATGGATTGGTATCACCTTTCGAGTGTGAGCAAGGAGAGTGGTGAGTTTGAAGATTTCCTGCGCCTTAAGGGGAATTTGCGTAAGGGGGAGGAGATGGCGAGAGACCCTGTGCAAAAATACCTCGATGAGGTGCAGCAGCTCTTTGACCTCCCTAAGCAGAGGTAAGGTGTGAAAAATCTATGGCTTCAGGCAGTGATCTGGAGCGCGATCAGGCAGGCTAGCTCTGGGTGGCAGCTGCGACTTGCTCGGGAAAATACTTGAGCAGTGATTCGGTGACGTGGGGTGCTGCCATGCCGAGTCCGCAAGCAGAGGTCGCTTTCATGACCTCATTGATGTCATTCACTTCTGCGTTCCAATCTTTGGCGGAGAGTTCTTTATTCTCGCCTCGGAGACGTTCAGTGAGGCGCTGGGTGCCGATGCGACAAGGGAAGCACTTACCGCAGGATTCATGAGCGAAGAAGGCCATGGCATCGTGAGCGGCCTTAAGCATGTCACGGGAGTCATCGAAGACCATAATACCACCTGCACCTAGGAAGGAGCCATGGGAGCGGATGCAGGGATCATCGAGGGTGAGCTGGTCTATGACTTGATGACCGAGGAAACCGCCGGAGAGTCCGGCCATGGTGACTGCCTGAATCTTACGCCCAGAGGGTGGTCCTCCAGCCCAGTCATAGAGGAGGGTTTTTAGGGGGAGGCCAATGGGGACCTCGTAATTACCGGGGTGGGTGATATCGCCGGAGAGGGAGATTAATTTGGTGCCGCTGTGCTCGCCGAGGCCGAGGGAGTGATACCATTTGGGGCCTTTGTTGATGATATGGGGGACGGCGCAAAGGGTCTCGACGTTATTGACGGCGGTGGGTTTATCCTCGAAGCCGTGAGTCACGGGGAAGGGTGGCTTGTTACGAGGAAAGGGGTGCTTCCCCTCGAGCGAGTTGAGAAGAGAGCCTTCTTCTCCGCAGATGTAGGCACCTGCACCACGGCGGAGGTACAGTTGGAACTCGAAAGCAGAGCCGAGGATATTTTCACCAAGGAGGCCAGCTTTACGTGCCTCCGCTAGGCAATGTTCAAGAAGGGCGTAGGTCTCTGGATACTCGTAGCGGAGGTAGATGAATCCGCGTGGGGATCCCGTGGCGAAGGCGGCGATGATCATGCCCTCGATCAGGGCGTATGGATCATAGTCCATGAGGGCGCGATCTTTAAAGCAGCCCGGCTCGCCCTCATCTGCATTGCAGATAATGGATTTAGGGTGGCGGTCACAGTCGGCGACGGCTTGCCATTTCAGTCCGGTGGGGAAACCAGCTCCACCACGGCCTGCGAGTTTAGAGTCTGTGATGGTGTCGATGACTTCTTGAGGCTGCCCACTGAGGACTGATTTTAGGGCGGTGAATCCGCCGTGTGCTTGGTAAGCGCCGAGTGTGTTGTGATGTTTTTTACGGATGTTTATGAAGAGGGCTTCTTCAGTGCCACCGGGATTAGGTCTGGGGACTGGGGAGGGGCTGGGCCTTAGTTCGGTAGCACTCTCTCCCGCAAGAGTCTGGTGGCCTCTGAGGACTGGGATGGGGGCGTCACAGCGGCCGGAACAGGGCATTTCGGTAGCGGCTTGGCCTTGGGCCTTTAGTTGTTCTAAAATCTCGTTTCCGCCATGAAGGCAGCAGATGTTTCCGGTGCAGACGCGGGGGGCATTTAAGCCTCCGGGGCTGCGAGAGAAGTGGTGGTAAAAAGTGACTGTGCCGTAGAGATCGGCGAGGGGGGTGTTTAGCCCTTCTGAGATAGCGCGGAGGGCGTCATCTGAGAGGTGGCCGTCACGATCGTGGAAGGCGTGTAGCAGGGGCAGGAGGGGAGCGGGCTCATCCTTCCACTGGGCGATGAGTTTCTGGTCAGAGTCTGCGACAGGCATGGGACTATTATTAGGTGAGCTCCAGTGAGAGGCAAGGTGGGAGAAGGAGGAGAGATCAGGAAGTAAATGCTTAAGCTCTCGGTTGTGGATTATCCTTGGAGGCGGCCTTTGTTTCTTCGGGCTGGTTTATGAGGATTTTAATCTTAGCTCCGTTCGCTGAGGTGGCAATGCGATTGGTGATAAGGTGCCAGCCTTCGCTGAGGTCTTCAGTGACGATGAGGTTTTCTCGGTCACTCCAGATTGGGGAAATATTTTGGCGCTTTAGGGTGGAGTCTTCAGGGTTGACGAGGAGGATCTGATTAGGGCGGCGGAGAGTCTCGCGGGGGATGATGAAGACTTGGGAGATGGTCGCTCCCTGTATGACGGCGCGGACAGGCTGGCCGATGCGCAGAGGAGGTTGGTTTTTCTGGTCTAGGCCGAAGGGGTCATCAACCCGAGCGATGATGAAAAGTTTACGAGACTTTTCATCTAGGCTGCCCTCGGTCCGGACGATGGCTCCTTGCCAAGATTTGTCTGAGTTCTCGATAAGTGCATCATTCAGAGTGATGGGGATGGGGGGATCTTCAGGGTTGTTAGGAAGCTTGAGGTGGGGGAGTTCACGGGCGGAGAGGGAGAGGCGAATTTCGGCGAAATCGGTAGAAAAAACATCACCCAAGTTGGTGCTTGGATTGACCGATTGGCCGAGGCCGATGAAGCGCTCTTTCACGCGCCCAGCGTAGGGAGCTAGGATCTTGGTCCGTTCTAGGTCACGGCTGGCTTCAGCGAGTTCAGCTTGTGCGGCCTTTACGTTAGCTTTGGCTTCCTTTAGCTGTGGTTTGCGGAGGACGAGGTCAGTGGGTGGGGTGGTGTAGCCTAGATCATTCCAGTCTAGGAGTGCTTGCTCGGCACGGGCTTCTTCCTGCGCGAGGGCGGCCTCTGAGCGGGCTAGGAGTGCTTCTGCTGAGATTTTAGCGGCGCGAAAGTCTGCGGGGTCGATCTCGATAAGAATATCATTCTCTTCAAAGAAAGACCCGCTCTCGAACTTTGGCGAAATATGAATGACGCGCCCACTGACTTGGGGAGTCAGGGAAGTTTCATTATGGGGCTGGACGATTCCTTGTGACTCTAGAGTGACTTGGTAGTCGCGGCGTTCTAGGGTGCTGACTTGAGCCTCAATAAGGGGCGATTCGGGCCGCTTGGGCCGCTCCTTTGCTTCCTCTTGGGAGAGTTTTTTATACCCTAGGTAACCACCTGTAAGGACGATGAGGGGTAGGATGAAGCGAAGGAGCTGAGCCATATTTAAGAGGGAGTATCACCCTCTTTACGCAAATAGCGAGCCGTGTCTCTCAAGGAGATTGAGAGAAGTTGGGGGGTGGGTGGTTTATCTCACCTCGTCTGCTCGGCCGAAATTAAAGCCAAATTGTAAGAAGATGGAGTCATCATCTCCGGCGTCAGTCTGATCATGGGAGTATTGGAGACGGACGTAGGAGAGGGAGTCTTCGAACTCGAATTGGTGGGTGAGGGCTA
Source organism: uncultured Verrucomicrobiales bacterium (assembly GCA_937928425.1). Lineage (GTDB taxonomy): Bacteria > Verrucomicrobiota > Verrucomicrobiia > Verrucomicrobiales > Akkermansiaceae > SW10. The sequence continues at coordinate 3,694 of CALFVL010000028.1, read as the reverse complement.
CGGTGAGGCGGTCCCGCTCCTCAGAGGTGAAAGCGAATTCGGTGTCACCGCCTACGATTTCTGCTCCCCCAGAACGTCCCTGAATGTGCTCATAGCGCAGTCCGGCGATCCAGTCTTCTGCGAAGCGGTAGTTGGTGAAGACCATGTAACCATTCTGGGAGGTGCTTCCACGGTTGTTGCTATTATCAGGGTGGACGAATTCGACGTCACGGTTAAAGAATTCGGCACCTACGGTGAAGGAACGTCCGCCAGGATTTAGCCCGTTTTCCCGCCAAGTGTAGGTGTAGTCGATGGAGTGGAGCTGGGTATCACGGCCGAAACCGTTATCTCCCCATGCTCCGTTTAGGCCGAGGCGGTGCTGGTGAAAGTCACTGTGGTTATAGCCGAAGAGGGCACGGACGGTGACGACTTCATCACTAAAGAGGGCGTTTTCAGCACTTTCTTCTTCTTCTCCTTCTTCCTCCTCTTCTTCGTGTTCTGGGACGTTTCCGTAGGCGGCGGTGAGGGCGAGGAAGGAGCGGTCAAAGTCACGCTGCCAGGTGAGTTCTACCCCGTCTGTAAAGAGGCCTTCTTCTCCGAGGAATTGGGAGGTGGAGAGGTTAGCATTTACGAAGTCCCAGCCGTGAAGGTGGATGCTGTTCTGTAGGCCGATGCGGTTAAGGAAGCGGCCACCACGGATCTCAAAGCCACCTGGGATGGAGGAGAGTTTACCGAAGGCTTCTTCTAGCTCGACGTCGAGTTCACGGTCTTCATCTGTGAAGACGATGACGTTGACGAAGCCGGAGAGCCAGTCATCCACTCGGAGATTGTAGCCGACATCCAGCCCCTGCAGGGCGACTTCATTATTGGGGTCGTGCCCGTGCCCACCGACATCTCCGAAGGAGTCTGCGGAGGTGTCCCCGATGATTCCATTAAAGTGGAGGGTGGGGTAGATTTCAATGTCGGCGAGGGCGAGACTGGAGCTGAGCGCTAAGAATGTGAGCGATTTCATAAACGCAAATAAGTTGCGTTAAGCTCGAGGGAATGGTCAAGTGGGATTTGTTTATTTTGTAAAATAGTCACCACCGAGAGCTAGGTGGAGGTCGATGCGGTTTTGGAGGCGTTGGTTTTTAAGCTGGATGAGAGAGATGCCGGCGTTTTCTGAGCGGCGCTGGGCCTCGAGGTATTCTAGGAAAGAGGCTCCATCGATCCCGAGCGTGATGTCTGAGAGAGCCCGCTTTTCGGCAAGCTTAGTCTGCTTCACTTCCATCTCGAGGAAGTCCTGCTGCTCAGCGAGAGAGTCGTCAGCTGCGAGGGCGGCCTCGACTTCTCGAAAGGCGAAGAGAGCGGTGCTGGCGTAGTCCTCGATGAGGGCGCGGTTCTGATCTAAGGCAGCCTGAGTGCGGGCGGTGAGCGTGCCGCCTTGGTAGATGGACTGGGCGAGGGAGGCGGCGACTGAGTAAATGAGGAAATTCGGGTCTAAGACTCGGCGGAAGGTATCAGCACTATTAGAAGCACTGCCTGTGAGTTGGAGTGAGGGGAGGAGGCTTTTTCGTGCCGCCTCGGCGTCTTGAGCGGAGGCGAAGAGTTGCGCCCGGGCTGCGATGAGGTCAGGGCGGCGCTCGATGAGCTGGGAGGGGAGTCCAACGGGGACCTTCTCAGCGAGGTGGGGAAGTTCTAAGGAGGAACTCACGGAGGCAGAGGGGTAACGGCCAAGAAAAATTTCGAGGTTGCGAGCGGCATTACTCCGATCGAGCTGGCGACCACGGAGGGAGCGCTCGGCGGAGGCCACGTTATTACGGGCGAATTGCACGTCTACGGCACGGAGGGTGTTGGCTTTGTACCTGCGTTCTACCACGGGCAGAGCCTGGGTGAAGGAGTCGAGCGTTTTCTGGGCTAGGACGAGTTGCTGCTCGGCAGTGATGAGGTTGCACCATGCTTGCGCGGTATTCGCGGCGAGAGAGAGGCGGGCGCCACGGAAGTCGGCCACGGAAGCGGCGTAGCCAGCTTGGGATGAGAGGTCTAAGTTGCGCAGTCGTCCCCAGAGGTCTGCTTCCCATGAGGCGTTAAAAGAGATGGAGTAGTTCTCGCTAGAGGGGATGTTCCGGCCATCAGTCTCGCTGTAGTTGGTGGAGGCCCGCAGGTTAGGAAGACGGGCAGCCCGGCCGATGATGGTGCCTTGCTTCGCTGCGCTAAGACGGTGGGCGGCTGCCTTAAGACTCTGATTGTGGGCGAGTGCCTCTTTGACCAGCTTGCTCATGCGCGGATCGCGGAATTCTCGCAGCCAGCCCGTAGAGATTTTCTGGTGCTGTCCGGAGCGGGCCGTGGTGTAGGCTTCCGGTCCCGTGAGGTCTGCATCGATATAGGCTTGAGGTCTCGGCAGAAAAGAGCAGGCGGGGAGGAGTGGGGCAAGACTTAGGAGGAAGAGTCGCTTGGCGATTGGGAGGAGAGTCATGGCAGACTCCATGAGTCTGACCGAGTTAAGAAAATATGCGAGTGCCGTGCATTAAAAAATGAGGCCTTTAGGTGTGGCCTTGAAAAGCTCCTCGCCTCCGAGCAGCGTGCCCTTTAGCTTAAAGGGGTGGACGAGATGACTTCTACTTTAATCGACTTAGCCTTAGCTGAGGATATCGGCACGGGGGATGTGACCTCGAATTACTTCGTGCCAGAAGAGCGCGAGGCACGTGGAAAAATCGTAGTAAAGACGGCGGGAGTGGTGGCGGGAGTCGAGGTGGCCGAGGAGGTTTTTCTGCGGGTGGATAGGGACAGCCGCGTCACGAGGCTTTGTGAAACTGGGACTCAGGTCGGTGAGCGGACTTACGTGCTGGAGGTGGCTGGGAAGGCGCGCTCACTACTAAGTGCGGAACGAGTGGCACTGAACTTTATGCAGCGCCTTTCTGGAATCGCTACGAAGACCCGTGAATTTGTGGACTTGGTGGAGGGCACAGGAGTGCGGATATTAGACACCCGTAAGACCACTCCGGGATGGCGGACTCTGGAAAAGGATGCAGTGCGAGCTGGAGGTGGAATGAACCACCGCATGGGACTCTATGACCGAGCCATGGTGAAAGATAACCACCTCGTGGCAGAGGGCGGAGTGGTGGCTCTGCAAGAAGCGATTCATCGTCTCCGCGCTGAGCACCCAGAGGTCGCGGTAGAGCTGGAGGCAGATCGGCTAGATCAAGTCGCAGCCTTTTTACTGCTAGAAGGGGTGGATTATATCTTACTCGATAATATGTCCAATGAGACCTTGGCAAAGGCCGTGGAAATGAGAGGACAGAAGGGACCTCTCCTGGAGGCGAGCGGGGGGGTGAACTTAACTACAGTGGCTGAGATCGCCCAGACGGGGGTCGATTTCATCTCAGTGGGCGCGCTGACTCACTCTGCGGTCGCTTTAGATATCTCCTTAGAATTTAGCGAAGTGAGTGATGAGTCCTGAGGAGGAGTGGGATGGGAAAAGCTTGATGGAACTCGCCCCAGAGTGGGCGAAGCGGGTGCTCTTCCTCGAGCAGTGTGAATCGACGAATGATGAGGCCAGGCAGATGGCTCTGAAAGGAGCTGGTGATCGTAGCGTGATCTTAACCCAGCGGCAGCGGGCTGGGCGTGGCCGCCGAGGACAGGCGTGGGTCTGCCCAGAGGGCGAGGGCTTAGCCTTTTCACTCATTGTGCGACCACGTGAAGTTCCAGCGCTTTGGTCACGCTGTGCTTTGGCCGC
>CALFVL010000027.1 GCA_937928425.1 uncultured Verrucomicrobiales bacterium | reverse complement strand
CAGGAGGAGGTGGTGGCCTTGGTGTATCCAGACCGCCGAGGTGAGGGGTATGGGATGTCTCGTTTTAATGACGATAAACGGATGGAGTTTACGCGGGTGGGAGAGGAAGAGGATGTGCATTTTGCCCATAATAAGGGTTTTATCGCGAAGACTTCGGCGAGTGCTCCGGAGAGGTTAAGGGAGTTGGTGGAAAGGTCTTGGGCGCAGTAAGCTGAGGTTAGGCAGGGAGTGAAGAGGGCTTTCTTGACAAGTGGCTTGAGAATTCTTGTGATGCTTCTCTTATGAGGGAGTTCTTTGCCTGTTTGGTTTTCTTGTTATTAGCATTCCCGCTTTCAGGGCAGGAGGAGGTGGTGACGGAGTCTTATCTTTTAGCTAGGAAGGAGATGGTCCTTCCCGTGCAGCAGAAGTTTAGGGTGACGCGGCTGATGTCGATGAGTGATGCCCAGATTAAGATGGAAGTCGGAGGGCGAGGGTTTGAGGGGACCATGAGTAATGCGAAAGAGGAGGAGTTAATTTATGATTTTATGACGGAGGATGAGATCCGTATTTCTTATGAAAAAAGTCGTGCTGTAGAGAAGTCGTCCATGAGGGGGCGAGAGGATGAAAATGAGGAGATTGCTCCTTCTGAAGGGAAGGTGATTCTCCTCGAGAAGAAGGACGGAAGATGGGTGGGAAAGTTGGAGGTGGGTAAGGTTGAGGAGAGTGATGAAGAGGGCTTTGGTGAAGTTTTAAAGAAACTGGAGGGCGAGTTTAATGAAAACGAGCAGAATGCGATGTACGGGACTGAGCCTCGTAAGATAGGTGAGAGTTGGGATGTAGATCCGAGTTTAATGCCGGGCTTGGAAGACTTCGAGGTGAAGGGTGGAGAGTTGACTGTGACCTTCGTAAGGGTGGTAGAGTTTCAGGGTGAGCTTTGTGCGCTCCTGAAAACGGCTTTTTCAATTAAGGCAGAAATGCGTGATGATAATATGGAGGGAATGGGGGTATTGATCGAGGGGAGTGGGAAGATTTTACGTTCTTTGAATTTATTGACAGATTATAAGTTCACAGGGGATATGACGATGAAGATGTCTGGAGAGGTCGAGGTGCAGGCTGGAATTAATGCGATGATGTCGATGGAGGGTGCGATGCAGGTGGATATGCAGATGGTGAAAATGGGGACTGAGGCAGAGGCGGAGTGATGAGGGCGTGGGTTTTCATGTGGGTTTCTCTGGTTCTTGTCTCCTGCGATTGTGGAGAGGAGAAAGGTGGGGAGAGGCTTTGGACTTTTCCTGAGTCAGAGGACTGGGCTGCGATTCAGTTTGGTGGGGAAGGTGAGGTCCGTTGGCGTGAGGGGGTTTTGAGTCTAGATGCAGGGGTGGAGCTGACGGGGGCTCATTATGAAGGGAGCTTACCGGAGATGCCTTATGAGCTGGAGTTGGAGGCGCGAAAGGTGAGTGGGGCAGATTTTTTCTGTGGTCTGACTTTCCCGCTGTCTTCACCGGAGGAGTGTGTGACCTTGATCATGGGCGGCTGGGGGGGAGGAACAGTGGGGATTTCTTCAGTGGATGGGATGGATGCTTCTGAGAATGAGACGACGACTTATGGAGATTTTGAACAAGGGCGGTGGTATGAGATCAGAATCCGGGTGGAGCGTGAGTGCTTGTCGGTGTTTTTAGATGGGAAGCAGGTGGTGGACTTAGAAACGAGGGGGAAAAATTTGGGCTTACGGCCTGGGGTGATCGAGTCTTGTGCTCCGCTTGGAGTTGCGGCTTGGCAAACAGCGTCTGAGATTCGCCGCTTGAGGTGGCGTTCTCTCGGTGATTAGGACTTGTGTTTTTCATGAGGTCAGTCTATCGACCTCCCAACAACTTCTGACGTCAGTAAGGAGTGGGTTTTCCAACCCGCTCTTTTTCGTCTCAGTAACCCACGAATTTGCAATGACTACCGATATTGTCGCTCTCATCGAGTTCTACGAAAAGGAAAAGGCCATCGAGCGCGTCCGCGTGGTGGAGGCTTTGGAGTATGCTTTCTGTTCCGCTTACCGGAAAATGGTCCCGGGTGCAGAGGCGATTGAGATACTGCGGGCAGAGATTAATGAGAAGAAGGGGGATACTCGGATTTTCGCGAGTCTCGAGGTGGTAGCTGATGATGATTATATTGATAAGTTTAATGAGGTGCCTCTTGCGCTAGCGGCGAAGAAGGAGCCTGATACGGAGATCGGAAAGCGGGTGGACTTCGATGTGACGCCAAAGAACTTTGGACGGATTGCGGTGCAGACAGCGAAGCAGACGATGATGCAGCGCTTACGCCAAGCAGAGAAGGAGAAGATCTATGATGAGTTTAAAGACCGTGCGGGTGATATTGTCAGTGGCTCGGTCCGTCGCTTCGAGAAGAGCGATGTGATGGTGGATTTAGGAAAATTTGAGGCGCGGATGCCTTCTAAAGAGCGAGTGGGAACAGAGGATTATAATGTGGGGGACCGGATCCGTTGTTATGTGGTTTCCGTTGATAATGAGGGCCGTGGGCCTGAAATTATCCTCTCCAGAAGCCACCCGAATTTTGTGCGCCGTCTCTTTGAGTCAGAGGTCGCTGAGATTTCTGACCGGACTGTGGAGTTACGTGCGGTGGCAAGAGAGGCTGGCTACCGGACTAAGGTGGCGGTCTTCACTCATGATGATAAGGTTGATCCGGTGGGAGCTTGTGTGGGACTGAGGGGTGCACGGGTGAAGAACATCGTCCGTGAGTTGAATAATGAACGGGTGGACATCATCCGGTGGAATGATGATGTAGCTGAGTTTGTGACTGAGGCCCTTAAGCCTGCGATGGTCCGTAGTATTTCTCTGGATAAGGAGAATAAGGTGGTGAATATCACAGTGGATGAGGAAGATCTTTCTAAGGCGATTGGCCGCCGCGGTCAAAATGCCCGTCTGACTTCTAAGCTCACCGGCTGGGATGTTCAGGTGCGTAAGGATGAGAGCCAGCATGAGCAGTTTGAGGCTCGTGTAGGTGATGCTGCTTCTCACTTGGCGGAGACTTTGGGATTAGAGCCGCTGTTAGCTGATAAACTTTTCCGCGCAGGTGGGGTTACTGTGGATATGGTGACTCAGATGCCTGCATCATACATTGCCTCAGCCTTAGAGGTTGAGATTGAAGAGGCAGAGCGTATCCTCGCTGCTTCACAAGGTGGAGGGACTCCCGCACCTGAAGCAGGGCAAGATGTTCCTGCCATCGAGGAGAAAGGCGAAGACTAGGCGCCTTAGTTTTAGATTATTTAATTCCCCCTTCCTCTCTACTTGAAAGACCCGCATTAGCATGGCCGAAGATAAAGAAAAAAAAGACTCCAAGAAGAACGAAGTCCTCGATCTCTTAAGTGAGAAACCGAAGCCTTCAAGGCGGCAGCGCCAACGTCAGGAGGCATCTAAGGTGCAGACTGTGGATGATAAGAAGAAGGCGGCTCTGGATTTAGGGATTGATGAGGATAAGCCAAAGAAGAGCACGGTCCGAAAGACCGAGCGATCAGGGAAGAGGGTGGTACCGAGTATCTCTAACCGGATGGAGGTGAAAGAGGACCCAGAATTTGTAAAGTCCGAGGAAGCGGTCGTCGATACGGCAGATGTTAAGGAGCAATCGAGCTCAGTTGAGGGGAATATCATTAGTATAAAACCTCCGATCATTGTCAGCGATCTGGCCGAAAAAATGGGTAAGCTGCCCTTCGAGATCATGGCGGATCTCATCAAGCTAGAGATTTTTGTGGCTCCAACTCAGGCGATCGAGCCAGAGATTGCCGAGAAGGTTTGCGAGGCTCATGGTTTCGTCTTTGAGCGTGAGAAGCGCGAGAAGGGAAGTGGAGTTCATAAGGAGGTGGAGGTTTTTGAGGAGCCGGAAGCAGCTGAAGAGGAGCCTGAGGAGCAGATGGTCTACCGGGCCCCAATTATTACTTTCATGGGGCATGTGGATCATGGAAAGACCTCGCTTCTGGATTATATCCGTAAGGCGAAGGTGGCTTCTGGTGAAGCTGGCGGTATCACTCAGCACGTGGGTGCTTATAGTGTGCAGCATGGTGAGCGGAGTGTGACTTTTTTAGATACTCCTGGGCACGCGATTTTCTCGAAGATGCGTGCACGTGGTGCCGATGTGACTGATATTGTAGTCATCATCGTAGCGGCGGATGATGGCATCATGCCTCAGACTGAGGAGGCTATTAAGCATGCTAAGGCTGCTGAGAAGGCGATTATCGTGGCAATCAATAAGGTGGATCTCCCCGCTGCTGATCCGATGCGGGTGATGACCCAGCTGATGGAGCATGATTTAGTGCCTTCTGAGATGGGTGGTGATACCGAGTGTATCAAGGTTTCTGCCCAAACGGGTGAGGGAGTGGATGAGCTCTTGGAGCTGATGGCTTTACAGGCTGAGGTTCTGGAACTCCGCGCGAACCCGAAGGCGAATGTCCGGGCTTCAGTGATCGAGGCGAGTGTGAAGGGGGGACGTGGAAATACTGCGACGGTCATCGTAGAGAGCGGAACTCTTAAAAATGGTCAACCTTTCATTTGTGGTCCCTTTGCAGGTAAGGTGAAGCTCCTTCTTGATGAGAATGGTGAGCAGGTGAAGACGGCAGGTCCGTCTATGCCAGTTGAGGTTCTCGGTTTTGCGGAGTTACCAAACGTGGGCGATTCTCTGGTAGGAATGGAGAATGACCGGGCCGCTAAGAAGCTTTCTGCTGAGCGGATGGACGAGCGGCGGAAAAGCCGTCTGGATGCTCCTAAGAAAAATCGCTTGGAAGATATGCTGACAGCGGTTTCAGGTGGAGGGAAGGCGCAGCTCAAGCTGATTTTACGCTCTGATGTGCAGGGGACGGCTGAGGCGATTAAGAATGCGATCCTTGAGATCGATTCTGATAAGGTGGAGGCGAATTTTTTGATCGCCGGAGCAGGTGCCATTAATGAGTCAGATGTTCTGATGGCGAGTTCAGCGGATGCTATCATTATTGGTTTCAATGTGAAGGTGGATGGTAAGGCGGTGAAGGCAGCAAAAGCGGAGGGGGTTCAGGTGAAGTTATACTCCATCGTTTATGAGCTGATTGATCAGGTGAAGGACTCGATGTTAGGTCTTTTAGATCCGGAGGTACGGGAGACGGTGATTGGCCGGGCTTCAGTGAAGAAGGTCTTTAAGGTTCAGGGTGGCCGTGCGGCTGGTTGTGTCATTAAGAGTGGCAAGGTGACTCGCAAGGCTCATGCACGAGTTCTGCGAGGGAAGCAGCCTGTCTTTGATGGGAAGATGTCTACTCTACGTCGTCTTACTGATGAGGTGGATGAGGTGAAGCAGGGGATCGAGTGTGGTATCCGCTTGGGTAATTTTAATGATTACGAAGAGGGAGATGTTATCGAGTGTTACACCTTGGATAAGATTGACCAGACTCTTTAAGAAAGGATGGCAAAGCGTCTAGACCGGGTGAATGAACTGCTGCGGCGTGAGATTAGCGCCGTGGTGCAGCGTGATTTTGAGTGGAATCAGGCTCTTGTCACGATTACGGATGTGGATGTGACTCAGGACCTGAAGGAGGCTAAGGTTTTTGTGAGTATTTTAGGGGGATCGACTCCGGGGATTCTTGATCAACTGTCACGGAAGCGGGGATTTATCCAGAGTAAGGTGGCAAAGCGGGTGACGATGCGGAGTACTCCGGTGCTAAACTTCCGGGAAGATGCGTCTGCGCTACGTGGGGTAGGTATTGTGAATTTATTAGATGAGGTTGAGAAATTACCGATGGCCCCTCCGGAAGAGGAAGATGAGGTGGGACCAGCTTAGTCGTTTTCTTTTTTATTTTAGGAGGCTTTGGTAGTAGTCGACGAGGGTGGCGGCTTCTTGTTTTACGGTGTAGTGGGAGCTGACGTGGGCGCGACCGGCACGGCCCATGGTAAGGAGGTCTGCCTTTAGTAGGGTGGCAAGTTTTTGCTGGGTGGCTTCGAGATCACCGCAGGGGACGAGTGCTCCGTGGGTGCCTTCTGTGATGATGTCTTTCCAAGCTCCTGCATGGGAGGCAAGGATGGCGCAGTGACTGGCCATTGCTTCTAGAACGGTGAGGCCGAAGCCCTCGTTCCGAGAGAGGGCGGCGACGAGGGACATACCTTGGAAGAGGGTAGGAAGTTCTGAGTTAGGGCGTTTACCGTGGAAGATGATGCGTTTACTTAGCTGGGCTTTGTTGATTTTTTCTTGGAGTTGGTTTTGGTAGCTACGGAATTTAGGAGTGGTTTCTCCTACGATGATGAGGGTGGGGGCGGGGTTTTTTTGGAGAAGTGGAATGGCAGCGTCAATGAGGAGGTCGATGCCTTTTTGGGGGCGCACGCGACCGAAGATGCCGATGCCGTAGTCACCGGGGAATCCGAGGGCTTGCCAAGCTTGTTTTTTATCGCGAGGAGGGTGAAATCGCTGGGTGTCAATGCCGTGGGGGATGGTGATGTCGGCAGGTTTTTTTAGGTAGGAGGCGGCGGCGGAGCAGGTGGTGATGATGCCGTCCATGTGGCTCATGAGCCAGCGAGTGAAGTGTGAGTGGTGACGCTGCGCGGTGGAGGTGAAGATGATTTTAAGTTTTGCGCCGAGCTTCCGAGCGGCGAGGGCCTGAATCATCTCGTCATTACGGCGGGCGTGGAAGAGGCGGGTTTTATCATTTAGTTTGAGTAGGTCACGGAAGTTTAGGGTGGGGGTGCCGGCGGGGAGGTGGTGTTTTCCAAGGACGGTGAGGGGCATGCGGGACTGGACCTCAGGGAGGGTTTGGAGCATGGTGGAGGTGACGCCAGAGAAGCGTTTATTCGAGTTGCCGAGGATGAGGTCAGGAGGAGGCATTTAGTCAAGTGCGGTAGGGTCGTGAGTGCGTTTGGCGAGGCAGAGCCCGATGGTGCCGACTAGGAGGAGGTAGCAGGCGAGGAGTTCTAGATAGGCTTCTACGGTGTCTGGGACATCCGGGTGATAGTTGCTTCCGAGGGAGGCTTTCCAGAGTAGGGAGGTGCCAAGGAAGCGAGCCAGGACGAAGATGAGCATGAAGGCTGAGGCGAAAAAACCAGCGGCAGGATGAGAGGTGAATTCACTCAGGAATTCTCCGAAGTGTTGGCGATGCTTTTTAAATGTGAGAAGGACGAAGAGGCTGAGAGGGATGAAGAAGTATTCTACGGGAAAGTGGGTGGTTTTCTCAATGAGGGAGTCTGCTTCACCAAGGGCGATGGCGAGGGTGAATGCGCCCATGATACTGTAGAAGGGGCCGATGTGGCCAGCCGGGCGAGCGGCGCCGAACCAGAATGCGGAGGTGGCGAGAAGCAGGGCGAATTGCATGGCTTCTACGATGCCGTCTTCAGTGGGGAGGACGGGGCTTTTTGGGAGCCAAGCAGGAAAGAAGATGGCGAGTGATCCTAGGACGACGAGGGCAGAGGAGATGAGTGCTTGTTTCCAAGGTTTTTTATGGGGGGGATTCATGGTGGGAGTTTTATGAGTGGGACTTAGGAGAGGTGGGGGTGCCGTAGTGGACACTGAGGAGCGAGAGTCCATCAGGGGGGGCGCAGAGGAGTGATTTTTTGATACGGGCGTGGGGATCGTTTAGGAGGAGTGAGAGCTCATCCTGATGGAGGTATCCTTGTGCAGTTTGGACGGCGGCTCCGGTGAGGAAGCGGACCATTTTATAGAGGAAGCCGTTTCCGGTAAAGGTGAGGAGGTAGCCTTCTGGGATGTGTTGGAGCTCGGCACGGGTGAGGTGGCGGGTGTAGTCGGTCTCGGCGGTTTCGTTTCCACGGTTTGAGCAGAATGAGCGGAAGTCGTGTGAGCCGAGGTATTGGGAGAGGGCTAGCTGGAGGTCATCTGGGTTAAGTTGGCGTGGGAGGTGCCAAGCGCGTGAGGCTAAGAAGGGGGGGAGAATGGGGGCGAGTGAGAGGTGGTAGGTGTAGGTTTTAGCAGTGGCACTGTAGCGGGCGTGGAAGTCGGCAGGGACTTCAGCGCAGGCGGTGATGCGGATGCTGGCGGGAAGTTTGGTGTTGAGGGCGGGAACCCAGTTAAAGGGGTTCATGTTGAGATGATGGGGGGCGGTGAAGTGGGCGACTTGCCCGAGGGCGTGAACGCCAGCATCTGTGCGGCCAGCTCCGTGGATACGGATGGGTTCTTTGGCGATTTCAGTCAGGGCGTTCTCGATCTGAGCTTGAATGGTGTCGAGTTTTGGCTGAATTTGCCAACCACAGAAGGGGGTTCCATCGTAGGCGATCGTGAGTTTTAAGTGCATTTCGTGTGGGGGGAATGTCTTAAATTTTGTTCTTTAGAGCGTTCCTGAGACGTCGGCCACGTGTCGTGAGACGGTAGCGCTGGTTGCGACTTGTGGGTTTTTCTGGGAGGGTCATTTCAATCAAGCCTTTTTCGAGAGCTGGCTTAAGATAAGATTTTGAAAAATTAACACGATCCTTTAAAGACAAGGCCTCTAGGAGGTCTGAACGACTCATCTCACCCTCGATGAGCGCCACGACTCGGTGTGGAGGAAGCGTTAATTTAAGGGTGTCATGATGGGTGTCATGATGGGTGTCATGATGGGCGATTCGAGGGAGTGAGATGCGAAATCCTTCGTCAAGGGTGACTTCTGGTTTTGGGAGCTTGGCTTCCCGGCAGAGGCGGTAGATTTTTCCGGTGCCGGTCCCGAAGCGTTCGATGTATCCGGTTTGGTAGAGGATTTCGGCTAGGAGGAGATTAGTGGGGTATGAAGAGTGTTCTTCACGGAGGCGGGCGACGCTGAGCTGGGGGACGAGTGATCCGGGATTGGTGATTTCTAGGCGATCGGAGAAGGAGGCCGTTGACATGCGCTCGAAGAGGGTGAGTTCAAAGTGTTCTTTGAGCAGGGTGTCTGAGGAGAAACGGTCTGCGATCATGGCGCGCTCTTCGCTAAATTCTTGCTGGCCGCTGGAGAGGAAGATGCGGTGCTTTTGGGTGGACATGATGGGGGGTGAGTTACCAGCCTAGGAAGTCATTTAGGATTTCAAGAGCGGCGGCTTGATCTATGATGGCTTTTTGTTTTTTGGCGTTTTTTCCGCTTTGGTGGAGTTTTTCTGCGGCGCTTATGGTGGTGAAGCGTTCGTCAAAGTAGGTGAGGGGAAGTGGGGTGATTTTTTTGCGGAGTTGTTCCCCAAATTTACGAACTTTGGCAGATGCGGTACCTTCTGATCCGTCCATCCGGAGGGGGAGGCCGAGTACGATGGACTGGATTTTGCGCTCACTTAGGAGGGTGAGGATGCGGGGGATGGCTTCTGTTTTACGGCAGTCGATGGTTTCTACGGGGTGGGCGGCGATGCCGAACTCGTCAGTTGCGGCGATGCCTATGCGGGCGTCTCCGTGGTCGATGGCGAGGATGGGGTGGGTCATTCGGCAGCGAGGTCGAGGTAGGGTGAGGAGGGGTGTTTTAGTGGAGTGGTTTAGAGGAGGTTTTCTGGGAGTTGGTCACTGAGTTTTTTGATGTCGTCGGCTTGGTGGCGGTTGGCGATGAGGAGGGCGTCGTCAGTTTGGACGACGATGAGGTCATCTACTCCGAGGAGGGCCACACGGCTGTCTTTTCGGTCATTAAAGATGATGTTGTTCTGTGACTCGATTTGGGTGATTTCGCGGTTTGTTTGGTTATTCTCGCCTTGGGTGTCTAGGTATTTGGCGATGGAGATCCATGAGCCGACGTCATCCCAGTCGAAGGTGGCCTCGATGTTTAGGACGTGGGAGGCTTTTTCCATGAGGGCGTAGTCAATGGAGATGGGGGTTAAGGTGGGGAATTTTTCTGAGATGGTTGCCGAGAGGTCAGGTGATGTTTTGAGATCATGAATAAAGTCGGCGAGCTGTGGGCTGTGTTGCGTGAGTTCTTTTGTGACGGTTGAAAGGGACCAGACAAACATGCCGGCATTCCATACGAAGTTGCCTTGGCGGAGGAATTGTTCTGCGAGTTCTGGGTTTGGCTTTTCACGGAAACAAGTGACTTCTGAGGGCTGATGGGTGGTGCTAATGTCAAGGGCGGCTGGGGAGCCGCGCTCGATGTAGCCGTAGGAGGGGCAGGGCCAGGTGGGCTTAATGCCGATGGTGACTAAGGCGTCACTCTGGGCAGCGATGCTGAGGCTGTCATGAAGGACAGATTGGAAGGATTGGTGATCTTGGATGAGCTGGTCTGAGGGGAGGACAGCCATGGTGGCCTCAGGGTCCCGAGCGGCGATGAGGCCGATTCCTAGTGCGACTGCTGGTGCGGTGTCACGCTTCGCGGGTTCTGCGAAGATGTTTTCTGCTGGGAGCATGTGCGCGACTTTGCGGACTTCTTTCTCTTGGAGGGCGTTGGTGAGAATGATGATGTTTTCTCTAGGGATGAGGCCTTGTAGGCGAGTGATTGTCTGCTCAAGAAGGGTGCTGTCGTCGAAGAGGTTGAGAAGTTGTTTCGGTTTGGCGTTGCGGCTCAGTGGCCAGAAACGGGTTCCGCTTCCTCCGGCGAGAATTAGGGCGTAGTGCTTGCTCATGAGAGGTCATTGAATAAGGGGAGGGGGGACTTGTCAAAACTCCCTGCTCTTTTTGATTTGGGAAGGGTCGAGGTCTAAGTTAGACTTATCCCATGAACGACTCTTACGAAGAACGTGACTGGGTGGATACGACGGCGGCTTTTGCTCCAGCGGTGTTAGGTGCTGCGGCTGGGATTTTACTGTCTGAGGCGATGAGTGCGAAGGCGCGGCGGCCGATTGGACTTTCCCTTGCTTGTCTCGGTTTGGCGGCATTGACGCCGATGTTGGTGGAGACTGCGGTGAAGAAGGTGAAGGGGCCTGGGACTCGCAGGGGGTCTTTACGGACACTACGTGGGATCCGTGATCATGGCTTACAGGCCCGCGAGATTAATTACGTCGAGGATGAGCTGGGTGAGGAGTTAGGCGTGGGTTAGGTGGGCCGGAGAGTTTGGCTAAGTTCTCGGACGACTTGTTCAAACCCAGAACGGAAGGGGATGCGTGCGCGCCAATCGAGTTCAACAAGAGCAAGTCTAGGGTCTAGAGCATAGCGTGCATCGTGCCCTGGACGGTCAGCCACTTGCTCGATGAGTGATTCTGGCTTATGAAGTTGCTTAAGAATCGTGCGCGCTATGCCGAGGTTCGTCCGTTCGAATTTAGCTCCCAAATGGTAGACCCGATTTGGAATACCTTTTTCAAAGGTGGCAATAAGCCCCTTAGCGCAGTCTTCCACATGCAGCCAATCGCGGATTTGTTGTCCTGACCCATAGATGGGAAGTGGCTGATCACGCAGGGCATGATAAATCAATCTAGGGATGAGTTTCTCGGGATGCTGGCGTGGACCGTAATTATTGGTGCATCGAGCGATGATGATGTCTTGCCCATAAGTGGTGTGCATGGCTTGTGCGATGAGGTCTGCGCTGGCCTTACTCGCGGAGTAGGGTGAAGAAGGGCGGAGCTTCTGAGACTCATCTGCGTAGCGCGGAAAGCTGATCGGGCCGTAAACTTCATCGGTGGAGCATTGGAGGAGAGGAACATCTACGGAACGGGCAGCTTCAAGAAGGGTCGAGGTCCCTCCGATGTTGGTGGAGATAAAGTCTCGGGGGTTTTCAATAGAACGATCTACGTGAGATTCCGCCGCAAGGTTCATGATCCCACTGCAGCGGTGAGCGCGAAGCAGATTTGTAACAAGGTTGAGGTCCAGAATACTCCCTTCGATAAATTGTAAGCGGGGGTCGCGGTCTGGTCCCACGAGATTGTCGCGATTCCCGGCGTAGGTAAGTGAATCTAAGATGAGAACTTGCTCGACCTCAGTGCGCTTTAGCAACTCTCTAGCTAGAGTAGACCCGATAAAACCCGCACCTCCCGTGAGTAAGATCGATCTTAGTGAGCGCATGGGAAGAGCTTATGTGCCCCCTATTTTAATGAAAGCGAAACATCTCACCCAAGTTGGAAACCGATTGACCAGAGCCCGAGTCTATGCTCGATTTGAGACGTCATGAAATCCCCTTCCCTTATAACTTTAGGAGCCTTTACTTTCGTCCTGACTTCTTGTGGGTCCCTCCAAAGCATTCGAAATTTAAAACAGCCTATCAGTGGCGATAGTGGGTTTAATCCATTGAGCTCCCCGGGCTCCTCCTCTCCCTCGTCTTCTTCATCAGCGCGGAATTCGGTGGCGGTGGCTCCCACTTCTCCTAGTTATAAAGCAGGCCAGTGGGTGGAAACCTCTATGCCTAATGCCACCTTCTTTAAAAGTATTCCAAAGGGGAACGCCCGTGCTGATAAGGTCCTAAAAGTAGGCACTCCTCTGAAGGTGATTTCCAGCAAGGGGACTTACGTGAAAGCAGAGCTTGATTCCGGAGATGTCGGGTATGTGCCTGAGATTATGGTTGTCGAGCGTTCTAGTGATAAGCCTACCCCCACTTCCAGCCCCATCGCACCTGTTCCAGAATTTGGCTCAGTGCCACCTCCGATCGAGCCAAGTGACGTCTCAGCCACTCCACCTGCTCCTCAAATTCCTAATGAGGTGCCTCCAGTGCCTTCTGTCCCGTCGCTTCCCTCGGTGCCAGATCTTCCGAGTGCTCCTCCAGTGCCAGATGTGGCGACTCCTCCGATCCCAGAAAATCTTCCCACCGTTCCCAGTGGGGTGGCTCCTCCTCCAGAAATTCCTGGACTCACTGAGCCAGTGGAAGTCCGCTGAACTACTTAAATTTCCTGTCTTTCTAAAAACCGATCAAGCGATGTCGTTTGGTCGGTTTTTTCGCTTTATCCATCCCTCTTCTAGCAAGATACTCCCTACGCCATGCCTGACTTACTAAACTCCCT
>CALFVL010000026.1 GCA_937928425.1 uncultured Verrucomicrobiales bacterium | reverse complement strand
CGTGGGATGGGATCCCCTCCACTGGTGTGGCAATTCAAAATGGCCGGGGCACCTTCTTTACGCCGGATTTCCACCTGTCCATAGGCTTCATCGACTTGCTTAGAGATGACGATTCCCGAAGCACCCACTGCGGGTTCCGCTTTTTCCAATTCCTTCATCTTCCGGAAAATAGGAACTAAAGGAGCGGTGGTGATCTTGGTTAAAATGAGTCCTAGCACGAAGGCCACTCCAAAGATGATTAAAACGACCAGATCATTCAGGGACTCATTAAAGTAGTAGTTCCCCATCATGGTAAAAATCCACATGAAGATTGAAAGAAGGGTTAAAACGGCCATCAAGGGGACATCAGCGGCATTGACAAATCTTAGGATGGCAAGCAGCGGCGAGGGAACAGAGGCATCAAGTTCAGCTTCCGCATTTCCCTCGAGATCTAATTCCAGAGAATCCATCCCGAAGAGTCCAAGAATACAGGTGAGCCAATAAAGCATGAACAGTCCCACCACGCAGGTCAGTGGTAAGTTATGTGCTTGGATGGCAATGTCCCAAATCTCCTTCACGACAATAGGGTAATCAGGTTTAAGCTCTTACTTCCATTACAATTCTGTCTCGCGATTATAGGAACTGGGAAAAAGATTTCACGGTCTCTTCATCAAGGTGACTTAACATGGCCTGAGCCAGAGCGACCATGGCGTGATAGTCCGCCGCACAAATGATCGCATTGTGAGAATGAATGTAGCGAGCAGGGGTGCCTAGTACGACTGAAGGCACACCTTCCCCAGCGAGATGAAATGAGCCTGCGTCTGTTCCCCCACTCGCCCGGACCGTCACTTGATGAGGGATCCCCTCCTGCCTCGCAAGGTCTATCGCAAACTGGGCGAGGCGGGGATTCATGATGGCACTCGGATCATGGAGACGGATCTGCACCCCTCCACCAAGCACGCCCTGGCTCTCACTCAGTGGCATCCCAGGGGTATCATCCGCAGGCGGACCTTCTAGGACGATTGCGACGTCTGGCTGGGTGACATGAGCGAGTGTCTTAGCTCCACGCAGGCCGACCTCCTCTTGAACAGAGCCTGCTACGATGAGCTGACAATGCTCTGGCGCCAGCCCTTGACCCACCTGAATCACGCCAGCCATACCGACCCGATTATCGAAGGCCTTAGTTAGATACCATCCCGGCTGGCGCATCGGCGTCCATGGGCTCCATGGGCAGATGGGATCACCCAGATGGATGCCCCAGTCCTCCACCTCTCGCCGAGAACGAGCCCCAATATCGACAAACATCTGAGGAACCCCCATGACCCGATTTCGCTCAGCCTCTGAGAGGAAGTGTGGGGGTGAAGATGCAATCGTTCCGATGATTTTTTCCCCATGGCGGTTTTTCACCTCCACACGCTGAGCCAGTAAGGTGTGACCCCACCACCCCCCCAGGGCGACCATCTTCAGGTAGCCATTCGGCAAGATGTTCTGCACCCTGAAGCCGACCTCATCCATGTGCCCTGCTACTAAAACTCGAGGGCCTTTTTCCCCTTTAGTGCAATAGACTGAACCATTCTTATCATTCCCTAATTTTCCATAATCTCGCAGTTCATTGATAAAAATTTCCCTCACTTCATCCTCATGTCCGGGGATGCTGTGAGCTTGGGTGAGGGATTCTAAGAGTTGGAGGCCTTTCGCTTGCATTCCTTTCTCTATCAAGCTGGGCTTGATACTTGAACCTGAAAACTCAAGACTCCCCTCTTTATGGCCGCCATTTCCGACGTCAACGTCCTCAATACCGACCCACTCCCCTCGCCCGCGATCCTCATGCAAGAGGTCGCACGCACTGACTCGCAGGCTGAGCTCGTCCTTTCATCACGTGAGGCCATTCGGGATTCCCTCTTTATTCCTGACTCGCGCTTCCTCCTCATCGTAGGGCCATGCTCTATTCATGATACGAGGGCCTGCCGCGAATATGGTGAAAAGCTGGCCACCTTAGCGCAGGAGGTGAAAGAGAAAATTCTTATTGTCATGCGGGTGTACTTTGAAAAACCCCGCACTACGGTCGGCTGGAAGGGGCTCATCATGGACCCAGATCTAAATGGCTCAGATAATATCCATAAGGGACTCACCGTAGCGCGAGAATTTCTTACCGATATTCTTAGCCTGGGACTCCCCACCGCCACCGAATTACTTGACCCCATCACTCCCCAATACATTTCTGATCTAATCTCATGGTCTGCGATCGGTGCGCGCACTTCAGAAAGCCAGACTCACCGACAAATGGCCTCAGGCCTCTCGATGCCTCTCGGTTTCAAGAATACCACCTCGGGAGATCTCACCGCTGCTATTAATGCCATTAAGGCCGCTTCTCAGCCCCAGACTTTTCTGGGAGTGTCAGACCAAGGAGTGGCCTCAGCGGTCTCCACTGCGGGGAATCCTCACTGCCACCTTATTTTACGAGGAGGGGACCAAGGCCCTAATTTTGATACTGACTCGGTTAAGAAAACACGGGACGCATTGCTCGAAAATCAGCTCGCTCCAGGGATCATGATCGATGCCTCACATGCTAATTGCGGGAAAAAATCGACTCAGATGCCTGCGGTATTTGAAGAGATTATCAGCCAACGTGCCGCCGGGGACACCTCAGTAATCGGCGCCATGCTCGAAAGTCATTTAGCCGATGGGAACCAAAAGTTCCCGCAAACCCTTGACCAGCTCACCTATGGCCAGTCCATCACTGATCAGTGTATCAATTGGGAAACGACGGAGCGCCTCGTTCGGGAAGCCGCCGAAAAACTCTAATTTCGTCCTTGCCATATTAAGTATGTTACCATACTCAATATGGCATGAAAATGACCTTACACATAGATGAGCATGTCTTGGCTGATGTCATGAATGCTCATGACATCAAAACAAAGACCGAAGCCGTCAACTTCGCGCTGAGTGAATTAGACCGCTTAGCTAAATTAAGGGCCTATCGGGACCACGGCTTAGGCTTAAGCGAAAAAGAGTTAAAAGAAGCCTTTTACCCTGACTATGATCCCAGCCAATGCATGGTTGCCGAAGAAAACCTGTTTTCTAAATCCAATAAACCCAGCAAATGAACCCAGCTTCTATTCTGGTGGATTCAAATGTCTTTATAGACATAATGAAAAAGGGAATGGATCCCACTCGCTTCTTACTAAACCGCTACGAAGGGACGGACCTCGTAACCTGCGGAGTCGTAAAGGCTGAAGTTCTGCGTGGAATTAAGGGAGTCAAGGCCCGTAACCACTTAGAAAATTTCTTTAATGTCATGTGCTTCTCAGACCTCGGTTCATCCGCTTGGGATGATATTTGGGAACTTGCATGGCAACTGGACCGGAAAGGTAAAGTGCTCCCCCTGACTGATATCGCAATCGCCAGCTGTGCTCTACGCTCCGGAGCTTGGGTCATGACCTCTGATGCCCATTTTTTTAAAATCCCAAGGCTGAAAGTTCTCCGCCCAGACTTTTGAGTCCAGTGAATCGAGCGATTTCTTGCTATTCGCGTATTTCTGAGGCAAGGAGCGGCCCTCTTCTATTTCTGAAGAGATAGAAATCCAGTCGCTACAATCATGTCTAAGTTCCGAAATCTCGCCATCATCGCCCACGTTGATCATGGTAAAACCACACTCGTCGATGAACTCCTAAAAGCCGGCGGTGCTTATCGTGAAAATCAAGCCGTCACCGAACGCGCGATGGACTCGATGGATCTGGAACGTGAAAAAGGAATCACCATTAAGGCTAAAAACACCGCCGTCCCTTGGGATGGTTACACCATCAACATCGTAGACACCCCAGGGCACGCTGACTTCGGTGGCGAGGTAGAGCGAGTCATGAAAATGGTCGATGGAGTGATCCTCGTTGTCGATGCCTTCGGTGGGCCACAAGCACAGACCCGCTTCGTGCTACGTAAAGCTCTCGAAGAGGGGCTAAAACCGATCATCGTGGTGAATAAAATTGACCGTCCTAACTCTGACCCCCTCGCGGTCCACGATAAAGTTCTAGAACTCTTCCTAGAGTTA
>CALFVL010000025.1 GCA_937928425.1 uncultured Verrucomicrobiales bacterium | reverse complement strand
GGGGCAGGTGCTGCCTGAGCCTTTTTCGCTAGCGCCCTGCGAGGAGGTGGAGGAGGCGAGGAGGTGGGTGGCGGAGCGGTTCCCGAAGGCGCTGGGGATGGGGGAGAATTTTAGTTATCCGACGTGCCGTGAGGAGGCGCTGGCGGCGATGGATGTTTTTTTCAGGGAGCGGTTTGAGTTGTTTGGGGTTTATGAGGATGCGATTTCTAGGCGAGCGCGGGTGATGTTCCACTCGGTGCTGACACCGATGTTAAATATCGGGCTTTTGACGCCGGATGAGGTGGTGACGGGGGCTTTAGCGGCAGCGGAGAGCAATCAGGAGATTCCGCTGAATTCGGTGGAAGGTTTCATCCGCCAGGTGATCGGCTGGCGAGAATTTATGAGGGTAATTTATGTCCGTTATGGGACGATGGAACGAAAGGAAAATTTCTGGGGATTTACCCGTGAGATGCCTCAGTGTTTTTATGATGGGACGACGGGTATTATGCCTGTTGATCACTGTATTCATGCGCTGTTAGAGGATGGTTATGTGCATCATATCGAGCGCTTGATGATTCTAGGGAATTTTATGCTGCTGTGCCGGATTCATCCTGATGCAGTTTATCGCTGGTTTATGGAGTTGTTTATCGATGCGTATGATTGGGTGATGGTGCCGAATGTTTACGGGATGTCTCAGTTTGCGGATGGGGGGGTGTTTTCAACGAAACCCTACATTTCGGGATCGAATTATGTGCGTAAGATGTCGGATTTCCCGAAGGGAGACTGGATGGAGGTGTGGGATGGGCTTTACTGGAGTTTTATCGAAGATCACCGCGATTTTTTTGCAAAGCAGTATCGCTTAAGCATGATGGTGCGTCTTTTAGATAAGATGCCAGAGCCTAAACGGGTGGGCCACCGGAGGAGGGCGGAGGAGTTTTTAGCACGATTGTTCACTTAGGAGGTGGCTACGGGAGCGGTGATTTTTTGAAAAAAAAAGCCGCTCGGAGTGGTGCTCCGAGCAGCTAAGGGGGGACAGAAGAAGTGTGGGTGTTTAGAACTTCACGGTGATTCCTGAGGTGACGGTGGTGTCATCTCTACCACGGCCCAGAGCAGGCTGATTATCATAGGCCCATCCGGCCGAGATCCGCCAAGCGAGATTACTGGTGATATCGGTATCTAGGAAAATATCACCTAAGAGGGTGTAATTCTCACTATCAGATGGATCAAATACGGCAGTGAGGCTTTGCTTCAAGGTCATGCGATCACTAATTTCCCAAGAGAATTTCTCAGCAGCGATGATGGAGAAGTAGTCATCTGTAACACCCCCAGTTTCTTCGAAGGTGAAGGCCGGGCCAGCCTCGAAGCTAAGGGTCATTTCATCGTTCTTAACTAGGTAGTAACCGGCGATGACCGTGGGTGTGACACGGTAGGCAATGTCGGCGATGTCATCACGGAGGAAGCTAACCCCAGAACCGTAGTAGACGCGGTCGCTCACGAGGCGGTTATATTGCGCAGAAGCACGGAGGGCATCTGTGCTGGTCTCTCCACTGTCTTCAGAAAACGTGTAAGCACCGGCGAGGAAGAGTTCTTGGTTCTCTTCGCGGTAGGCGCTGTCTGCAGCGATAGTGAGGTTAAAGTTATCTGCATTACCCTCAGCAAGCGAGAGGCCTAAAGAGGCGGTGGAGCTCCATCCAAGCTGAATGGCTTCAGGGCCCTCATCAGCAGGGTGAAGGGTCTGGCGACCTTCTTCAGCCGGGTCTGGGAAACCACCGAGGGCATACGAGAGTCCGGTGAGGAGAGTGACATCATCAGACTGCTGACCACTAGCAGGGGTGCTATCATATTGGTAGCGGACGGAAGTCCGGAGAGCCCACTGCTGACTAAGAAGAGTATCAATCCCGACTTCTCCAGTCAGGAGGTAATCACTGAAGTCCTCAGCCTCTGGGGAGAAAACGAGCGATTGCCAAATTTTAGAGCGGCGGCTCAATTGATGCTCAAAACGCTCCGCAAAGCGAATGGTTAAGAAGTCACGGCTGGTGCCGCCTTGATCTTCCCACGCATAACCTGGCCCCACTTCAAAGGTGAGGGAGGTGCGATCGTTTTTAATAAGGTAGTATCCTACGCCGATTCCTAGATCGATGCGGTAGTCGAGCGCTGCCACGTTATCGGTGAGGTAAGATAGGTTCGTAGAAGAGTAGAAACGATCTGTATGAAGGCGATTATACTGACCGAAGATGCGGAAGGTATTCGTAGAAGCGACTCCACCATTTTCTGAGTAGACGAGGTCTGCTCCCACGGTGCCCTCATTATTCCCCTTAGCATAGGTTCCTAGGAGCTGAAGCGAGTATGAGAGTGTGTCTGAGTTTCCCTCTGTGAAGCCAACGCTTGCTGCTCCAGTCACTTCCCAAGGAGAATCGGGAGAGGTCGAGAGAGAAAGAGAATTCAGGTAGTCGCCCGCCGAGGAAGCTGCGAGGGCGTGGACAGTGAGTCCGGCAAATAGGCAGAGTTGTTTTTTCATAATTTGGGGAGGCGCAGTGAGCACCTAAAATAAATGGTCTAGGCTAAGACGGAAGTGAGGGGGCATTCCATTGAGTAAAAATTCATAAATTTTAAAACCACTCCCTGCCTAGAAAAACCGAGGGTAAGGACAAAGAGCGAAGCAGGGGTGTCCAAAACTAATTCCCAGGCATGAATAGAGTTTCTTTAGAAGACTCTGGCCGGGATGCTTTAAATGAGGCCCTCCCCCATAGCCCTCTGTCAATCAATCGCTTTTTACTTCTGCACCCAGCGCTTTGACTTCATCTCAAAACGCTCCAAGGTCCCTGCTGGAACCTCCACCACTGGTATCCGGAGGTGAAACACCTCCTGCAACCTTCTCTGTAATTCTTCCGCTCCTTTTCCCTCTACACTCAGACGCACTTCAGACATTGCCCCCCCACCCTCCACCACCACCTCATATTCTGAGATTCCACAAACCGAGCGCACCACCTCCTCGACTGCCCCAGGATATAAGTTTACCCCACGCACCACCACCATGTCATCGGCCCGTCCGATAATACCACCCTTCAGCGCGAAATCTCCATCAGGCATGACTAAATCCCCCGTGCGGTAGCGCAGAAGCGGTGATCCATACCGACCTAAAGTCGTCAAGACTAACTCCCCCACCCCTTTTTCATCCTCATTAATCACCTCGCAAAAATAGGCCTCATGCCTCACCAAAAGGCGACTCGGATCATCCCGATCTGTCACCGTCACCGGGCCAGTCTCCGTCATCCCATGGTGATCTATGACCTCAGCATTCCACGCTTCACTTAAGCGTGCTCTCACTTCAGGGAGACTCCCTCCAGGCTCACCGGCAACAATGATTTTTTTCACTCCTAGATCGGCTGCCTTTCCCGCAATTTCGGCGAGATATAAAGCATAAGTCGGCGTGCAGCAAAGCACTTCTGGGCGCAAGCGCTCCATCATCTTTACCCTATTTTCACTACTCATCCCGCCTGCAGGGATGGTCCGTATTCCCAGAGACTGGGCAGACTGGAACCCTGACCAAAAACCCAAGAAAGGGCCAAAAGAAAATGGGAAGAAGGCAGCCTGCCCCCTCCTCACGCCCGCTTTTTCCCAGACCCATTCCCAGTTCTTACAAAGCCAATTCCATCCCTCTGCATCATCCAGCCATCTCATCGCCTCCCCACTTGTCCCACTCGTCTGGTGAAAGTGCGCGTAACTTTCTAGCGGATAAGTCAAATTACTCCCATAAGGAGGATGCGCTAATTGATCTGCCGCTAATTCCGCCTTCGTCGTAAAGGGAACTCGCTCAGAAAACTCCGCAAGGGAACTCACCTTAGTAAGCCCTGCAAGCTTCCCTTGATAAAAGGGATTCGTCGCGAGGGCCGAGAGAAGTTGGTTAATCTGATCGAGTTGCATTCCAAAAAAAAACGAGACTCACTCATTGAGTCAGTTCCATTTTCGGCGACCAACTCAGCCCGTCAAGGAACGAAAATCAAAGTCACGAATGCCTCTCAATTAAAAAAACAAGATCGTCACCAGCCACGAGCCCACTAGGATCCCGATAAATGAAAATTTTCTGCCTCCTTACCCTTCTCGCCGCCTTTCCCATTTCTGCTAAACCGAACATCCTCTTCATCTGTATTGATGACCTCCGCCCTGAGCTTAAATGCTTCGGCGCTGACCACATCCACTCGCCACATATCGATTCCCTCGCTTCCCACGGCCGCGCCTTCACTCGCCACTACGTTCAGGCCCCTACCTGTGGAGCCTCCCGATATGCTCTCCTCACCGGGACCTACGGACCCACGGGTAATGATGCCCTCTTTGAACGAGCACGCTCCAAAAAGATTATCCATCCATCCCTTCCTGCCTACCTTCGCCAGAACGGATACAGCACCGTCTCAGTCGGGAAAGTCTCTCACCACCCAGGCGGGCGCGGTGGAAAAGATTGGGATGATGACTCCCAGCTCGAAATGCCACACTCATGGGATAAGCACCTCCTCCCCTCTGATCAGTGGCAGCACCCGCGCGGATGGATGCACGGGCTTGCCAACGGGGAAATCCGTAAAAAAGCCAAAGACATGGACCTCTTTCAAGCGCAGCAAGGTGATGACAACGCCTACCCCGATGGTCCTTCAGTGGATGAAACCCTAAAGCAGCTCTCCTTACTCGCTAAGCTTAAAAAACCCTTCTTCCTGGCTACGGGAATTCTCCGCCCCCACCTCCCTTTCGGCGCTCCTGCAAAGTATCTCACTTACTATAAGGACCGCCCATTCCCACCCATTCGCCATCGTAAAAAACCAGCTGGGAAGACCACTTGGCACGGTTCTGGCGAGTTCATGAAATACAATCGCTGGGGGAAAAACCCGATCAAAGATCCTGCCTTCGCCCTAGAGGTGCGTAAACACTACGCTGCCTGTGTGAGCTATGCCGATGCCCAAGTCGGGAAAATCATCAAAGAACTCGAGAATCTAGGTCTCCGCGAAAACACCGTCATCGTCCTCTGGGGAGATCATGGCTGGCACCTCGGTGAGCATAACATCTGGGGGAAACACAGCCTCTTTGAAGAGTCTCTTCGTTCCCCATTAATCATCGCTCATCCCAGCATAAAACAACAAGGCGTCAGTACGGAAAGCATCGTAGAAAGCATCGATATCTTCCCCACCCTCTGCGAACTTAGTGGACTCGAGAGCCCCGCCTTCCTCGAGGGTGATTCTCTCCTCCCCCAACTCGAGGACCCGAGTGATAAATCAGACGGAACTGCCATCTCATACTACAAGAAATCCCGCACTCTCCGCACCCCCACCCACCGCCTCATCAAACACTCTAACGGCCACCTAGAACTCTACGACCACCGCAGCCCCGAGGGTGAAAGTAAAAACCTCGCCAAGGAAAATCCACAACTCGCCCAAGAACTCAGAAAAACTCTCGAAGAGCTGAATTCTCTGAATTCCAAACCTAAGCAGCGCTAAAGTTCTCTAAACTTTAGCCCAAGTTTTTTCCTAACAACTTCCTACCGTTCTGGCTCAAGGGACACCGATCCCGGGCGCGCTACTACGAAGGTAGGTCGTCAGGGATTCATTCCTTACACATCGCAGTCACCATCTTAATGGAGTCGCTGATTCTCCGATCTTAAACCCTCTGAAAAGAGATTCTCATCCCCGCGGCTTCCTAGAAGTTTAAGTAGATCTCGGTGCGGCGGTTTGCACGGCGGCCTGTGGGGTTGTCCTCGCCATCTGCGGTGGCATTCGGGCGGCGGGGCTTTGCCTCACCTTCCGCTAAGGCGATAATTTGTTCAGGTGGGACACCTACCCTGAGCAGATATTTCTCGACCGAGCCTGCTCGCTTCGCTGAGAGGCGGTCATTATATTCATCAGAGCCTAAGGCATCAGTATGACCTGAGAGGGTGAGCTTCTTGGCAGGGTCAAGTTTAAGCAGACCTGCGACGATATCGAGCTGCCTCTCAGTGCGCGGAGTCAGCCCATCTTCATCAAATCCGAAGTAGAGAATAAGAGTGTCTCCACCGGCAGGATTCTGTACTAAAGGGGTAAAATGAACATCTCCTCCAGCAACTCGATCAGCGTAATCAGCGAGGAGGGAGTCCAGATTCACCTCACTCACCTGCCACGGCTGGCCCACTGTTTTTCGCTCAAGATTCATCCCAAAGTCTGCCGCCTTTACACCACTCTCATCCTGCACATGAGCGATAAAGCCAGCGGTAAGTTCCCGATTAAACATAGCCCGCAGGGGTTTCTGAGCGCGTAATTGATACTTCGCTTCCTCGAAAATGATACAAAGGCCAGCAATTTTAGCGTCCGAGACTTTCGTAGAATCTACGAATTCTTTTGCCCGGTCAAAGTCTTGGCTTAGAACGGCTTGGAGAAACGAGTCCGTGACCCCGAGCGAGTCTACAAAGGGCAATTGCTCTGAGCTCTCATTCTGAATGCCGACAGCTGGGAGATTGACTTTTTCCACGGTCCACTTCCCGCCTTCTCCACGGAGCAGATCGAAGTAAATCCGTGCTCCCTGCCCATCTTTAGTTCCTCCTAGGCCACTCTTAGCTTCCATCGCAAGCGCCCAGCGACTGCGCCGATTTGCCTCCAGTTCTCCGATCTCTACGATGGGTTCATGGACTCTGAGGCGGTACTGGCCTTGTTCAGCCAGAGCCTGCAGGCTTTTAAGTTGGCTCTCGTCTAGCGCATTTTTCCCGAGGAGTTGCGTCAGCCCTCTCAGATCCGAAGTCTGAAGTGATTCCCCGATTTTCTTAAGAAGAGTCTCAGGCTCTAATTCCGCGACTCCCATACCTGCATCGAGTAACATTTGCTCGGGAGAAGGTGGCGCGATCGTATCATCCGCTTCTACGATCTCTTCAGAAGCCACATCAGCCGGGGAGGAGGTATTGTCTTCTTTTTCTGCTACGGTCTCTCCTTTAGCAACGGCTTCTTTCTCTACCTGCGAGGCAGAAGCCGAGGAGGAGGCCAAATCACCATCACTCTTTTCTCCGCTAAGTTGCTTGAAGTAGAAGACCAAGCCGAGAAGAGCTGCGAGGATAAAAGCAAGGAAGACGTAAAGAGCGAATTTAGACCGAGGTTCGTATGAATCGTATGTGCTCATGGTAAGGGTAGGAAATGAACTTAATCAGTGGGGCCTTTGGTGCGCGGGATGGCGGGAATTGTCACGACTCGACTTGTGTTTCCACGATACACTCGTATCTCAGTGGGTCTTACCGCCGAGGTCGCAACGAGCCTGAGATAGAAGTCCTGATCATTACGAATCCGGGCACCATTAATTTCTAAAAGGAAATCATTTGGCCGGATTCCTACTCGGGCACCGAGGCTGTCTGCTGCGACTGTGGTGACGAGCACTCCACCGCGGGCACGAGTCGAGGCGAGATTTCTTACTCTCACTCCGATCGCATTTAAGATAGCATCATCGGAGGCTAGTCGACCACTATCAGGGATCTCTTCGACTAAGCGGTGGGGGTTAGCTTCTCCCAGCACTGAAGTTAAATTCAGAGAGGTGCTTCCTCGCCAAACGCTGATCACCGCTTCTGAACCAACCTCGGACCTCTGCACGCGATTGATAAAGCCCTTAGTCGACTTCACTCCTTCACCCTGATAGGCGGTGATGATGTCATAGGGCTTTAAGCCTGCTAGATCTGCCGGAGATCCGGGGATGACACCCCACACCACGACTCCCTGTCCGCGGTAGTTAAAGACGCTACGGAAGTAGTTATTAAGGTCACGTGTCTCTAGGCCTAGGTAACCATGAACTGGTCTGCCTTTTTTCAAAATATACTCCATCGTCCGCTTCACTTCATTAGAAGGGATGGAGAAGCCAATTCCCTGAAAGCCAGGGTTCTCCCGATCTTCACTATAGATGGAGACATTGATCGCGATAATTTCACCCAGATGGTTGAGTAAAGGGCCTCCGGAATTTCCGGGATTGATGGCAGCATCTGTCTGAAAGAGGTCTCGCTGACCATCAGAGAGCGAGCGATCACGGCCTGAGATGTGTCCGACGGTGACTGATTCTCCTAAACCATACGGATTCCCGACCGCGATGGCGAGCTGGCCTACTTTCACCTCATCAGAGTTGGCGAATTTAAGGGCACTGAACCGTTCATCAGCCTGACTGCTCTTAATCCTGAGCACTGCAATATCGAGAAGCTTATCTGAATTTACCAAAATCGCCGGAAGTGAGCGGCCATCATGGAGGGTGACTCGGATTTTCTGGTGCCCTTCGATGACGTGATGATTGGTAATGATATGGCCTTCTTGGGATACGATGACTCCAGAGCCTAGACCGGGGGTGACTCGATCACGTTCAAAAACTTGCCCACGGAAGGGGTCTAGAACTCGCTCTTTTTTGAGAATCTGGGTGTCGATGCTTACGACCGCAGGAGTGACTCGGTCCACCAAGTCAACCATCTCACCATTCTGGCGAATGAGGCCAGGCACTTGGCTAGGGGCAAGCGCTGGCTCCATCTGAAGCGTGGCATGCTCCGGAGCAAACTGGCCGGTCTGGCGCTCCGGTTTTAAGCCAAAGATGGGATGCCCACCTCGCCAAGCGCGGTAGACGTGGACGGAAAAAAATGCGGCCACAAAGACGAGGCAGAGCAAAATAACCCGTTTAAAGGTGTCATTCATAATCAGTAAGGGAAAGCTAGTTTAACGGAGGACAAGCAAATGTCATCCCTAGACTTACGCTATCAAAGCGAAGGCACCCGGCTTTATTTTTTCCACAAAAAACGGCAAACCCAAAGGGCTGCCGTTTGTTGAAAATAAGTTCCGGGAGATGACTCAGGGAGAAGAAAAGCTAGGACCTCTTCCTCTTAAGCTTTAGCATGGCCTCCGACTTGGCGATTACGACTTGCAGGGCTGCCATTTCATCCTGATCATCTCCGATTCCGGCGAGGGCGTCTTGAGCGCGCTTCATCGCTTCCTCGACCTGAGATTCATCAATGGCTTCTTCACCAACTGCAAGGTCAATTAAGACTGAGACTTTATCATCAGCGACTTCTACGAAGCCTTCTCCTACCGCAAGTTCCTCAATCTTACCATCCTTCAGGTAGCGGAGTTCACCCGGAGATAACGGCGCTACCATCGCGGCATGCATGGCCAAGATCCCCATCTCACCCTCACTACCGGGGAGGTAGACATCATCTACGGTATCAGAAAAGATGGTCTTTTCCGGAGTAACGATATCGAGCTGAAATGGCATGTGATCTTGAGTCTAAGGATTAGAGCTTAGGATTTTTCGACGGTGTCGATATTGGCCTTCATGTAGAAGTTAGACTCGGGGACGCTATCGTGCTTACCCTCGAGAATCTCAGCGAAGCCTTTTACAGTGTCCGCAATGGAGACGTAAACTCCAGGTGAACCAGTGAAGATTTCAGCTACGTGGAAGGGCTGAGAAAGGAAACGCTGGATTTTACGAGCACGGAAAACAGTGAGCTTATCCTCATCAGAAAGTTCATCCATTCCGAGAATAGCGATGATGTCCTGAAGGTCTTTATACTTCTGAAGAACTCCCTGAACTCCCCGAGCGACACGGTAGTGCTCTTCACCGACCACATCAGGAGCGAGGGCGTTAGAGACAGAGGCGAGAGGATCTACCGCAGGGTAAATGCCAAGCTCAGCAAGAGAACGCTCTAGCACCACGGTGGAGTCAAGGTGAGCGAAGGTGTTCGCAGGGGCGGGGTCCGTCAAGTCATCCGCAGGAACGTAAACAGCTTGGAAGGAGGTGATGGAACCTTTCTTGGTGGAGGTGATCCGCTCCTGAAGTCCGGCCATTTCCTCGGCAAGAGTGGGCTGGTAACCCACCGCTGAGGGAGTCCGGCCAAGAAGGGCAGAAACCTCGGAACCAGCTTGAGAGAATCGGAAAACGTTATCTACGAAGAGGAGGACGTCTTGGTTCTCTTCATCACGGAAATACTCTGCCATGGATAGAGCAGAAAGGGCGACACGGAGACGTGCACCCGGAGGCTCGTTCATCTGTCCGTATACCAGAGCTACCTTTGACTTAGAGAGATCATTCTGGTCGATCACGCCTGCTTCAGACATCTCTTCATAGAGGTCATTACCCTCACGAGTCCGCTCACCCACACCCGCGAAGACGGAGTAACCACCGTGGTTCTTAGCGATGTTATTAATCAGCTCCATGATGACCACGGTCTTACCCACACCAGCACCACCGAATGCTCCAACTTTACCACCCTTAGTGAAGGGGCAAATGAGGTCGATCACTTTGATCCCAGTCTCGAGAATCTCTGCTGAGGTGGCCTGATCAACGAGTGAAGGAGCAGGGCGGTGAATGGGGTAACGCTTCTGGTGAGGAACATCACCACGCTCGTCAACCGCATCACCGGTGACATTGAAAATCCGGCCGAGGATGCCCCCACCGACTGGGACTGAAATGGGAGCTCCAAGATCTGCGACAGACATACCGCGCTTAAGACCCTCAGTGGTGCTCATGGCCACGCCACGGACCCAGCCATCACCAAGGTGTTGCTGGACCTCGAGGACGAGTTTAGTGGGCACTCCGAAGAGTTCATAATTCACCTCGAGGGCGTTATAGATTTCCGGCAGTTTCGTGGCGGTGGAGAAGTCAACGTCAACAACGGCGCCGATGACTTGAACGATGGTTCCTTGGTTGCTCATGGTGGGAAAATTAGTGAGTGTGGGATTTTGACAGGATGTCAGAAGTGAAATGTTAAATTAAGTTGGGAAGGGCTTACTCCATCGCCTTCATCGCGGTGGTGATTTCAAGGAGCTCAGCGGTGATGGCCGCTTGGCGAGCTTTATTATATTCGAGAGTGAGGTCCTTAACCATGCTATTGGCATTATCAGTCGCAGCCTTCATGGCCACCATACGAGCTGAGTGTTCTGAGGCCCGTGCCTCGACAAGCATTTGGTAGATCTGGAAGTTAATGTAGAGGGGAAGAAGTTTATCAAGAACCCCTTCTGCACTGGGCTCAAACTCGTAGTCCATGTTCAGAGCGGCGGCGCGATCAGTCTCGCCAATCTCTCCTTTATCGACTCCCTCATATTCCTGCTTCTCACCAAGATCACCGGCCTGAATAGGAAGAAGTGGGAAGACTTCTGGGGTCTGGGTGAGGGTGCTGACGAAGTTGTTAAAAGCAACGGTGATTTTATCGAACTCACCGCTTAGAAATTTCTCGGTAAGGAACTTCGCAATGGGCTTGGCATCATTAAAGGGGACGGGATCATCCACTTCCCAATCGGTGACGATATTGCCACCTGCCTTGGCGAGGGCGACTCGGAGTTTCTTACCGACGGTGACGTATTCCGTGCCCTCAGATTCCTCTGATCGGACTTTTTTAAGAAGGTTGGTATTGAGCCCTCCACACAGCCCACGGCCAGTGGAGATCACAAGCATGAGTTCCTTAGTCCCTTCACGCTGACTGAGGAGGGGGTGGGACTCCTCGTCAGTATTCGCCTTAAGGTTAACGAGGACCTTATTCAGCTTGTCAGCGTAGTCACGGCCAGCGAGGGCCTGGTCCTGCGCTTTTTTCATCTTCGCGGCAGACACCAGCTCCATCGCTTTGGTGATCTGCGAGGTGCTTTTAACCGACTTGATGCGGCGGCGAATGTCACGAAGGTTGGCCATAAATCTGAGTGATCAGGTGAGTGAGTGATTTGAGGAAAGAGGGCTTACTTCCAACTGCCTTTGAAGTCGTCTAGTGCGGATTTAAGCCCATCTACGATGGCGTCAGAGAGGGCTTTCTCATCAGCAATGGACTGGAGTAAGTCACTCTTACGGGTGGTGAGGAATTCTTCGAGAACAGCTTGGCATTCCTTAATACGCTCGACTTCGACGTCATCAAAGTGGCCATTCTGCATGGCCCAGAGGACAGCAACTTCCATCTCCATGGAGAGAGGCGAGTATTGATTTTGCTTAAAGAGTTCCACGATACGCTGTCCGCGGTTGATCTTAGCCTTGGTGGCGTCATCAAGATCTGAACCAAACTGGGCAAAGGCCTGAAGCTCACGGAACTGGGCCAGATCGAGCTTAGTGGTGCCAGAAACTTTCTTAATCGCCTTAGTCTGGGCCGCAGAGCCCACACGGGACACGGAGAGACCCACCGAAATGGCAGGTCGGATCCCTTGATAAAAGAGGTCAGTCTCTAGGAAGATCTGTCCATCAGTAATGGAGATCACGTTGGTAGGGATGTAGGCTGAAACGTCACCGGCTTGTGTCTCAATGATTGGGAGGGCGGTTAGGGAGCCACCGCCCTCTTTCTCAGAGAGGCGTGCAGAACGCTCAAGGAGGCGGGAGTGTAGGTAGAATACATCACCAGGGTAGGCTTCACGGCCTGACGGGCGGCGAAGAATAAGAGAGACTTGGCGATAAGCGACTGCCTGCTTAGAAAGGTCATCAAAGACGATGAGAACATCCTTACCTTGATCCATAAGATACTCAGCGAGAGCACAGCCTGAGTAGGGAGCGAGGAACTGGTTGGTAGCTGAATCTGAGGCGGAAGCGGAGACGATGATGGTGTTGTCAAGAGCTCCAGCTTCTTCAAGAGTGGAAACGGTGCGGGCAATGTTAGACTGTTTCTGACCGATGGCGACATAGACGCAGTAAACTGGCTTATGGTCCTTTAAGCGCCCTTCCGCGGCCGCTTTGTTCTGATTAGCCTGTGAGATGATCGTATCAATCGCGATGGTGGTTTTTCCAGTGGAGCGGTCACCGATGATGAGCTCACGCTGGCCACGGCCGATGGGAATCATGGCGTCGATGGACGAAATGCCAGTCTGAAGAGGAACCGAGACGGACTTACGTTTAATGATACCGGGTGCAATTTTTTCGACAGGATATTGCGCAGCAGCGGCAATGTCCCCTTTCCCATCAATCGGCTGGGCTAGGGTATCGACGACGCGGCCGAGAAAACTTTCTCCAACAGGGATCGAGAGAAGCTTGCCCGTGGTGCGACACTCCATTCCCTCGGTGATGTGCTTTCCATCACCAAGAAATACGACACCGACTTCGCCTTCTTCAAGGTTCAGGGCGA
This sequence comes from uncultured Verrucomicrobiales bacterium, assembly GCA_937928425.1. Lineage (GTDB taxonomy): Bacteria > Verrucomicrobiota > Verrucomicrobiia > Verrucomicrobiales > Akkermansiaceae > SW10. The sequence goes on along the minus strand of CALFVL010000025.1, from coordinate 12,674 downwards.
GACCAGTGAGGCCACCGGGGAACTCGATCATCTCATTTAGCTGGGCATCACTGAGGCCTTCGACCTTGGCGACGCCGTCACCGGTTTCACGGACGATGCCGATGTTCGTTTTTTCCACAGAGGTGGAAACGTTCGCAATTTGGGCTTCCAGTTCCTGGAGGATGGTGCTCATAACAAGTTTATAGTGAGAGAGTTTAGTGAAGGATGAAAAATTTAAAGAGTGTCAGCGAGACGGTTGAGGCGGGCTTTAACCGAGCCATCGAAGACGTCATTTCCTACGCGGACGCGGAGTCCACCGAGGAGGTCAGGTGTGGTCTTAAAGTGAAAGGCGAGATCCTGTCCGTATTGTTGGCGAAGAGAACTCTCGAGGGTGGTCATCGTCATCTGGTCAAGATGGGTGGCACTCTCTACGGTGACTTGCTTCTCGGCGAGTTCAGCGCGTAAAAGGCGGCGAAGGGCCTGAAGCATTCCACGATAGCCCCGAGGCTTCTCGGTAGAAAGTTTAGTGATCGCAGTGCGAAGGTGGACCTCATTAATCTGTCCGTTCTGCGAGCAGAGGCGGAAAATTCGACGAGCAGTGCTCTGAGCAGCCTTAGAAACCTTCATCTGATGATCGTTTTAAAATTAGTTATTGATGCTAAGAACCGCCTCTTCGTTGATGCGCTTCTGGTCATGCTCGTCAAGCGTCTTTCCTGTAACTTGAGAGGTGGTAGCGACGACGAGACGACCGAACTCTTGCTTCAACTCAGCAGCCATGGAGTTACGCTCAGCACGGGCGGCTTCCTGCGCCTTAGCCAGGATGATCTGGGCTTGTGAGGTGGCCTCATTTGCCTTCTGTTCAGACAAAGCAGTCGCGCTATCCTTAGCTTCAGTAATCAGGCGCTTAGCGTCGAGGTTTGCTTTTTCAAGTAGGGCATCCTTTTCCCTCTCACTATCAGCAAGTTTTTTCTCAATTTCCTCCAGTTTAGCCTCTCCGTCAGCAATACGAGCACGGCGTTTATCCAGCATTTCAAGGACTGGTCCGTATGCGAATTTTTTGAGCACAACGCAAACGACAAGGAAGGAAATGAGCTGTGAAATAAAGAGACTCCAGTGAACACCAAAAGTCTTAAGAAGACCGCCTAGCATACCACCAGACTCGGGGACTTCAGCGGCGAGCAAAACGAAAAATGGAGCAGTCATGAAAATGTGGATTTTAGGAGCCTCTATGAGATGGATAGAAAAATCTGGCTAAGGGGCTAAAGAGGGCCCCCTAGCCGAGATGGATCATTAAGTTAATTCACAAGGAAGATTGCGAAGAACACGATACCCTCGATGAGGGCCGCAAGGATAATGGAGATGGTAAGAACAGGGCCAGCAGCGCCTGGGTTACGGCCAGTCGCCTCGGCTGCCTTCATCCCAAGGAGTCCAATAGCAATAGCCGAGCCGAGAGCAGCAAGGCCGACGTGGAGTTTACCTTCGATCGCGGCGAAGAGGAACATGAGGAGTTCGTTGAACATAGTATTATTTGGTTTTGGTGTTTATTCATGGCACCCACGGTTATCTACCCATGGTCATACCAGTGAAAGCTATAGAGTTTTAGTGAGCGTGTTCTTCGTCATGATCATCGTGATCACACATAAGTTTAAGGAATACGGCACAGAGAAGAGTGAAGACAAGAGCCTGAATCAAGCCCACGAGCAATTCGAGGAAGTAAAATGGAAGGGCAGCTAGCCATTTAAGCCCCGCAATCGGGACGATATTCATGATCGACTCGAGCATGTTTTCACCAGCATAGACATTCCCGTATAGACGGAACATGAGAGCGACTGGACGGAGGGCAATTGAAAAGACCTCGATTAGACCCACCACAAAGAAGATGACGATCATCCCGATAAGCATGACCCCCTTAAAGTCTCCCTTAGGAGCGAAGATATGGGCTCCAAAATCCTTCAAACTCGTCTCAGTAATCGACCAGTAGAACCACAACATAGCAAAGGCAATCGCCATCGCGCCTGTCATATTTAGATCAGCATTACCTCCACGCAGGAAGGGTCGGAAAGTGTCGTGGGGATCGACCGCTTCTCCAGAGAGAGCCCATCCGATGGTACCGACCCCTGGGAAAAGCCCCATCCAGTTCGAAGCTAGGATCATAATGAAGATCGTCGCAAAGAACCAGAAGGTGCGGCGAGCGAGCTTCTCACCCAAAATCCCACCAAGGAAGTCTAAGAGACTCTCCACGATCCACTCGATGAAATTTTGGAACCCCTTCGGGACTAAGGAGATATTTTTCGTAGCAAGCTGGGCCACAATGATCAAAAGAGCCGCCACGATCCAAACCATGATCATGGAGTTCGTAATCACAAAGGATCCGAACCGGAAAACCTCCTCAGCTGACGCCGGCAGATGATCATGCCCACTCGCTGCCATACTTACTGAGGTCATCGCGAAAAGCAACGCAAGGACAGTGGAGAAAGATCGAGAAAAAAAAGACATCACATGCCGCCTCTAAAGCTGAGACAAGCCGGATTTAGCCAGAGCTTTGCCGGCAATCAAGTTTTCTTTGTGAAAAATTTCACAAAGTCCGTTTTTTCCCGCCCTTCCAACGATTCCCCGCCTAAGAGTCAATCTTCCTAAAAAACCAGACACTCTATTTTTTAAGGACTAGCCTGAACCCTAAATCAGAAAAACGCAGACCTCGGTCATCAGCCCAAACTCGCTCGTAAATCCCCTGTCCTGCTTCTAAAAATGATCCTCCCACCATCACTGGCCTTTTAAGGCTTAACTGAGAAGCCGAGCCTACTTCTACATCCCTAGTCCACTCACGCACTCCTCCAGCCATCCCTACTAAACCCGCCCCTGTTTCATCACCGTCTCCTTGCGCCACCGGACCCCAACTCTTGATCCCAACTGGAGGGCCTTGATAACTCGCTGCCACCGCCCACTCATCAAGAGTAGGAAGGCGCCCCTGACTCCACTTCGCGTAAGCATAGGCATCCCACCAATCAACCCCCACGACCGGACAGGTCGTTGACATAGCTCGCCCCTTCCACATCTCGCCTTTCACGGCAGCTGACCAAATACCTTTCCACGAGTCAGGCAAATGACCCACCTTAGAAGATGGCTGTTCTGGATGCTCAAACTGACGATGATCCGAGAGCTCCAAAAAGGCATGGTATTGGGCCAAAGTCACCTCCGTCCGGCTCAGGGTAAAGCTTTCACGAATCGTGACGATCTGCTCCCCTTTCAAAGCATACTCTCCCGCCGGGACCTCCACGTAGCCTGCCGCCACCTCTACCCTCGGCAAGGGCTTCTTCCTATCTCTCATAAATACTAGAGAAGTAATGAGGAGCGCAATCAGCCCACATCCCCCCAAGAAAACCCAAATGGCGATCGGAATCTTTAAGGACTTACGAGGAGATAAATACACGGGATCGAGACCCTTACCCTTAGGCGCGCTCACCACCTCACTCCGCACAAGCTGCTCATGCACTTGCTGAGATAGGCTCAAAATTTGCGCCCAAGCCAAAGGATGCGGACGTTCTAAATCTGCCATAAAATCGCAGAGTGAGCCCACACGAGTAGATCCCGGCACCCCCTCTACCAGCATCTCGCCAAACATCCTGCCTAATCGCTGCTTCACCCGAGTGCCCACAGCCTCGTCCCGCTCTCCATTTACTGCTAAATTTACCAATCTTATCTCTCTATCCTCGCTAACCACAAAGTGACGCAACTCATAATCAGCTATCGCAATGCCTGCATCCTCAAAATGCAACATCATCTCCGAAATCTGCCCTAAAAACTCCACCACCTCTCCCGGCGAAAATCTCCTCCCCTCTTCACACAAGTTTTTTAGGCTCTTTCCCTCAATCCACTCATGAGCAAAAAAAATGGACTCACCATTACAAACCGCCTCATAGACGCTTCCCACCCCAGGATGACTCACCCGCGCCTTAGACTTCACGTCTGCTAAAAATGAGGCCACTACACCCTCATCCTGCCTCGCCAAGCCCTTCAATACCTCCAACATTACCGGGCGCTGCAGTGACAGCTGCTCCGCCGCCCAAACTTGAGTCGATGGACCCTCACTAAACAAGCTCAGGAGGCGGTAATCTCCCAACTTCACCCCTTCTTTACAACACCCACCATCTCGCATCTCCCTGACCTCCTCACTCATTGCTCGACTCCCCGCGAGCCATCTAGCCCCACCTCATCTCTAAGGTCCGACCTCACATCCCCTTGCCTAGGTAGAATGGAATCACCGGCAGGGAGTAAGTCTTCTATTTTTAATCCATCTAACTCATCAAACTCCCGCTGTAATTCCTCTATCGTGGACACCCCCCCTCCCTCTTTTAGCAAGGTCCGTGGCTGCGCCTTAATATCTACCAAGCGCCCATCATAATATAACTCCGCCACAAACCCGTAAAACTTACGCTCACCAAAGAGCAGGCCCGTTGCCGAGTCCTGATCTGGCACGAAGTACCACACCTCTGCCATCTCCTCCCCATCTCTCCAATCAGCAGCCCCCGTCACCCACTCACTTCCCGCATCACCTCGTGCTATATCTGCCTGCACCACAGTCCCATCCACCTCCTCATAGAAGCGCACCCGAGGCTTAAACAACATCGGATCAAAACTCTTACTCCGAGACACCTCAACAGGCAGAATTAAAGTCCGCCTCTCTCCCCCATCCACTCGCGACGGCGTGGTCATCCTCCCATAACCTAAAATTGCTAAATCTTTAACCTCTGGCACCAAACCCTGTGCCAACTTAATTCCAGCCTTTTCATAAAGAGAACCCGCCCTTAGAGGCCCCGCTTGGTAAACTTCCAAGAAAAAAGCCGTCGCCTTATCGAAAACTCCCAAAGCCTCATAATTTGCCCCCAGTCCATAGAGAACATTTGGGTCATCTGGAGCTGCAAGTCGCGCCTCCGCTAACTTCGTATGTGCTAGATTCAAATCGCGCTGGATTCGAGCATCACGCGCATCTTTCAGCAAACGTTCCACCACTGGATCTAGCACCACCGGAGCTTCATCTAAAACCTCCCCCTCCCCCACCTTCGCCACTGGTAAAAGATCCGGAACCTCCTCTTCATCATCCACCATCATGACCGGTGGAGCTTTGGCCCTCTGCGGCACATCCACCGTCACTGCCGCCCTAGGAACCACCACATATTCCTTCACCACCTTCTCCGAGGGTACTGGCACACGCTGACTCCGGAAGGCCACCGCCACTCCCACAGACATCAACTGAACAAAGGCCACCAAAGCCAAAACCCAGCAAGAGACGTGAAAGACCGCCAAATTGGACTTGCGGGACCGTTGTGAACTCTTCATCTCAAGAAGCAGCCTAACCAAATGCCCACCTCGTGTCAACGGGCCCGAACCTCGCGTGAATCCCCCTCCCTCCCTCATCCCTAAGCCCGTCGCGCTCCACGCCGAGCCCTACCAGATCGCGCGCCAGCTTTCCCACCTCCCCGGCCTCATCTTCTTTGACACCGTGGGCAATCTCCCCGCTAAGCATGGCCCGCCCATCTCTATCATCACCGCCCAACCTACCCATATCCTTACCGGCCACATCTCACAGCCCCATTCCCTCGCTCGATTACTCGCCCAGCATAAAACGAGTAACGACCACCCCTTCCCCACAGGTGCAGCCTGCGGGGCCATCGACTACGACGGCAAGTACACCTTCGGCAACTACCCCCATCTCCTCATCTACCATCACGAAAGTGCTCAATGGTGGGAAACCGGCAAACTCTCCACCCAGCTCAGTCCCCACCACCACCCGCCTCACTCCGCACCCATCCTCGGCCCTTGGCAAGACTCCCTCCCTAAAGCAGACTTCATCCGAGCAGTCCACACGATCAAAGAATACATCGCAGCCGGAGACATCTACCAAGTGAACCTCTCCCGCCGCCTCCGCTCGCCCTGCCATGCAGCCTCCGGCCTCCTTAGCCTTTACGAGAAACTCCGCTCCTCCACTCCCGCTCCCACCGCCTCCTACCTTAACCTCTGCGGCCGAGAAATCCTCTCCTCCTCACCCGAAACCTTCCTCCGCATCTCTGGGAACGAGATCGAAACCCGCCCCATCAAAGGGACCCGCCCCCGCTTCACGAACACCGAAGCTGATAAAAAATCCGCCCTCGACCTCCTTCACTCAGAAAAGGAACGCGCGGAACTGATCATGATCACCGACCTCCTACGTAATGACCTCGGCCAAGTCTGCCGCTTCGGCTCAGTTCACGTCAGCGATATTCTCCAACTCGAAAAACTTCAACACGTCCACCACCTCGTCTCCACCATTCGCGGCACCCTAGCCCCCCAAGAAAACGCCCTCAGCGCCCTCAGCGCTTGCTTCCCCGGTGGCTCTATCACCGGAGCTCCTAAAATACGAGCGAGCGAAATTATCGCTCAGCTTGAGCCCGTCCCCCGTGGCCTCTACACCGGAGCTCTCGGCTACCTCGGCTACAATGGCGAGTCCCAGTTTAACATCGCTATCCGCACCCTCATTCACGAGCAAGGTCACCTCGACTACCACGTAGGGGCCGGCATCGTGGCTGATTCCGACCCCTCAGCCGAATTCCAAGAAACCGAACATAAAGCCCGAGGTCTCCGACTCGCCCTCCCCCACTCCGACTCCCTCTAGAGCCTCCCCTGCTCTAATTTCACACAAAGCAGAAAAAATAACCCTCCAAGACTAACCTCCTTGGCCTAAAATCACCTCCTGCCACAGCATTAAAAATGGTCACCACCCAGAACTAGGTTAGACTCACATCCCAGTGAACACCCTCTCTTAAAAAGACATCTCCCCCTCGTCCCATCCTATGAAAATGCTAATCACCCTTTTTCTACTCCCCCTCACCCTCCTCGCTAACTCCTCTCAGCCCCTCCTCCAAGCTGAGCGCATCCTCTTTCTCGGTGACTCTATCACCGCTAACCGGCACTACATCATAGACCTCCAAGCAGCCCTCCACCTTCAAGGCCAGCACCCCGAAATCATCGCCAGTGGACTCAGTTCCGAAGGTGTCACTGGGCTTACTGAACCCACCCATCCTTTCCCCCGGCCAGACCTAGATGAACGCCTGCCACGCACCCTCGCTATGGTGAAACCAGACCTCGTCATTGCCTGTTACGGCATCAATGATGGCATCTACCACCCCTTTTCGCAGCAGCGCTTCACCGCCTACCAAAAAGGCATCCAGAGCCTCATTGAAAAAGTCAAAGCCTGCGGCGCAGAACTCATCCTCATCACCCCTCCCCCCTTTGACTCTAAAGCACCCAAAGCTGCAAAAAATCTTGTCAGCGCAGACGCCCCTCTCTTCAGCTGGAAGAAAATCTACCAAGACTACGACCAGCACGTCATCACCCCATACGCCGAGTACATCCGCAGCTTGAAAGACCAAGTTAGCCACATCATAGACATTCACACCTCCATCAGCCAGCACCTCCAACACAGCCGTAAAACCGATCCTAGTTTCACCCTCTCCCAAGACGGCGTCCACCTCAACCCCCAAGGTCACCGCATCATCGCCCAGACCATTTACCAAACCCTCTTCTCCACCCCCCTCCCGTCCCTCCCTCCTGATCTCCTTAAACTCTACAAAGCCCGACAAGATCTCCTGGCCCCGGCTTGGCTCACTCATACCGGCCATACCCGCCCTAAGGTGATAGATGGCCTTCCCCTGCATGAGGCTAAAGCTCGCGCCGCCCTCATCACCCGCTAGGGCATGACGAATCCTCCCCGTCAAAGCACGTCTCTACCAAAAAGAATCACCCCCTTTAAGACTAAGAAAAAGCCTCGATTACGCTACTTTTAGACACTAAACTTCGGGAAGAGAGACTCCTATAAAACCTCGTAAACACAGGTCCTAAATAGAAAAAACACCACCTAAGAATCATAAAGAAATCCCCCTCGAACGAAAGATTCTCAAGTAACCATCAGTTCAATTAAAGCACATGCTAGCTCGCCCATCACTCATCGCTCTAAGCCTAGGCTCCCTGTTCAGCCTCACTCTCCCCCTGCTTGCTAAGCCCATCGACTTCCAGACACAAATCGCCCCCATCTTCGAACAAAACTGCATCGAGTGCCACGGCCCTGATAAACAGAGATCCAGCCTCCGTCTTGATCAACGTGGCCTCATGCTTAAAGGTGGAGACTCCGGACTCCCTACGATTACTCCCGGCAATGCCGAAAAATCCCTCCTCATCGAGGTCATCACAGACCAAGAGTCAGAAATCGCCATGCCCCCGAAGGGCGACCCCCTCTCCTCAGAAGAAATCGCCCTCCTCACCACCTGGGTGAACGAAGGCGCAGACTGGCCTGGGCAAATGGACGCCGTCGCGCCGAAGACCACCTCAGATCACTGGTCTCTCCAGCCCGTAAGCCGCCCTGAGCTCCCTTCTAACTCCGCAAACCCGGTCGATGCCTTCCTTGACCAAGCCCTCAGTGAAAAAGGCCTCACCCCTAATCCTAAAGCAGACCCCCTTTCCCTCATCCGCCGTGCCTCCATCATCCTCACCGGACTCCCCCCCACTCCTCAACGTGCTGACCAATTCCTCAGCGATTATCAAGCAGACCCCACAGGCAGCTACCAGCAACTCATCGACGAACTCCTAGCCTCCCCTCACTTTGGCGAGCGTTGGGCCCAACACTGGCTCGACATCACCCGCTGGGGAGAGACCAATGGCTCAGAGGCTAACCTCTACCGGAAAAACGCTTGGATCTACCGAGACTACGTCGTCCGCGCTTTTAACCAAGACCTCCCCTATACTGACTTCATCCGTGATCAGATCGCAGGAGATCAATTTGGCGCAGGAGAAGCCACCGGCTTCCTCGTCGCCGGCCCCCACGTCCCTGCCGCCACCGTCGGTGCAGAACCCACCGCCATCCGCCAAGCCCGCGCAGACCGGGTCGATGAAGTCCTCCAGACCGTCGGAGCATCCATCCTAGGCGTCACCGTCTCCTGTGCCCGCTGCCACAACCATAAATTCGACCCCATCTCCATCCAAGACTACTACTCACTCGCCGCCATCTTCCAAGGCGTAGAATTCGGCGGGAGGCTTCCTGAACTCTCAGATGACCACCCTCGTAAAAAGATCGCCACACAGACCTTCCCCCTCATTAAAAAAGAGCGCCAAACCATCCGCCAATCTGGACTCTCATGGGCTGAAAACTGGGGAGGCTACCAAGACTACCAGTTCCCCAAGCAGGAGACCAAAGCCCTCCGCATCGACTTTATCAACCCCTCCATCTCTATTGATGAGCTTGAAGTCTTCGGCACAGCGAACCACCGTCAAAATCTCGCCCTTAGCAGTGAAGGCACCACCCTTAAGACTGACCCCTCCATGACCCAAGGCCTAGGGGACCTCGAACACGCTAATGATGGATACTTTGGCACCAGAGCATGGAAGTCCAGAGCCCCTAAAAATTCCCCAGATCGCCCATGGATCGAGATTCACTTCACCCAGCCAAAAATGGTGAACCGCATTCGCTCCTCCTCTAATCGGGAATACTTCTTCGAGACCGACTACATCCTTAACCAAAAAGGAAAAAAACTCACCGGTCATAAAGCACCCCACTTTAAAATCTCCGCCCTCCAAGAAGACGGAACTTGGAAAGAAATTAGCGATAGCCAAAAAGCCCAGAAAAAACTCTCCAAAGATCCTGACCTAAAGAAAGCCCACCAGCGTCTCCATCGCCACATTCGTAAACTTTCTGAAGAAGGACCACGCCACTCCTTCATCGGCCGCTTCATCCAGCCCGTCGTCACAAAAGTCCTCCACCGTGGTTCCCCAGAAAACCCTCGTGATGAAGTTCCCCCTGCCGGCTTCGAGGTCATTGACGGAGACCTCGGCCTAGACTCCACCGCTAGTGATGCCGTAAGACGGATAAAATTTGCCGAATGGCTCAGTCAGCCTGATCACCCCCTCACCGCCCGCGTCATGGTGAACCGCCTCTGGCACCACACCTTCGGTAGCGGCATCGTAGCCACCACCTCAGACTTCGGCCTTGCTGGCGCCCTGCCCTCCCACCCAGAACTCCTTGACTGGCTCGCCTCAGAATTTGTCGAACAAGGCTGGTCTACCAAATCCTTCCTTAAGCTCCTCCTCACCTCAGAAGCCTTCCAGCGCTCCTCCGCACCGAACTCACTCGGCCTACAGAAAGACGCAGGCTCCTCCTTCCTCTGGCGCTACCCACCGCGCCGTGTCGAAGCTGAAGTCATTCGGGACTCCATCCTCCAAGCCTCCGGTAAACTAAACCCTAGCCTCGGAGGGCGCAGCTTCCGTATCCACAACGAAAAAAGAATCTACTCCCAGTGGGAAGTGGTAGATAACTACAATTCACCCACTTGGCGGCGCATGCTCTATCAGGAGCGTATGCGCCGAGTGGATGACCAGATTTTCACCGCCTTCGACTTCCCCGACTGTGGCCAAGTGCGCGCGAAACGGCCCGTCTCCACCACCCCGTTACAAGCCCTCAATCTCCTCAACTCACCCTTCGTCGTAGATCAATCAGAACACCTCGCCCAGCGTGCCCAGCACAGTGCTGACCCCGTCAAAACCCTATTTAACCTCCTCCTAAATCGGGACCCCACGCCTAAAGAAGAAGCCGCCTCCGCTGAGGTGGATCTAGCCATCCTCGCCCGCACTCTGATCAACACAAACGAGTTCGCCTTCCTTCCCTAAAAAAAATCAACACCCAGCCTCCTCGTAATAGCATGAACCCAGAGCACATCTCTCCTTTCGGTCGGAAACTCCTCGACCGCCGTAACTTCCTGCGTCACTCCGCTGGCGCACTCGGCTCCTTAGGCCTCAGCTCACTCCTTGCCGAGGAGAATCCCACCAACTTCTCTGGTAAAGCCCCCATCCGTCCAGACTTCCACCCTGACCGGCCCTACTCTCCGCGCAGCTCACACTTCGACACCCCTGCTAAGCGTGTCCTCATTATCTTCTGCCCCGGTGCGGTCTCCCACGTAGACACCTGGGACCATAAGCCTGATCTCTACAAATACCACGGACAGAAGCCCCCCGGCATCCCTGCCGTCACCTTCCAAGGGCCTACCGGAAACATCGCTCAGCCCTTCTGGGACTTCAAGCCACGCGGCCAGTCTGGGAAAATGATCTCAGATCTAGTCCCCCACCTTGCAGAACATGCTGACGAGTTCTGCTTCCTCCACTCCCTCCACACTCAGACTTCTGCCCATCCTCAGGGAGAAAACTTTCTCAATACCGGCTTCACCATGGAGGGCTTCCCCTCTGCCGGAGCATGGATGACCTACGCCCTCGGCTCGCAGGCGAATGACCTCCCCGCCTTCGTCGCTATTAATGATCCACGCGGCCTCGCCCGTTCTGGAAAGAATAACTTCGGCTCCGCCTTCCTCCCCGCCTCCTTCCAAGGCACCGACTTCAACGCTAAAAATCCCCCTGCTAATCTCCACCGCCCTGCCCAATACACGGACGCCCATGACCGTGCCACCATCAACCTCCTCCAAAAACTCAATGCCCAGCACCTAGAACGCTTCCCACACGATAATGACTTAGCGGCCCGTATCGCTAGCTATGAACTTGCTGGGCAAATGCAAATGTCCGTCCCTGACATCATGGACCTTCAGGGTGAAAGCGCCTCCACCCACAAACTCTATGGCACTGATACCGGCACCCCGCTTAAAAAAGAGTATGCTAAAAACTGCATCCTCGCTCGCCGCCTCCTCGAAAAAGGGGTCCGCGTGGTCCAGCTCTTTAACGGATCAGACCCCTCTGGTGGTAATGGCATTACGAACTGGGACTCCCACTCTAATATCAAGGACACCCACGCCATGCAGGCTGAAATCATGGACCAGCCCACCGCCGCCCTCATCCAAGACCTCAAACAACGCGGGATGCTGGATGACACCCTCGTGGTCTGGGCCACGGAATTTGGCCGCATGCCCTTCCTCCAAGGAAACGGCACTGGCCGTGATCATAACCCAGACAGCTTCACTTGCTTCCTAGCTGGAGCCGGAGTGAAAAAAGGTTACTCATACGGCACTTCAGACCGTTTCGGATTTAAGGCGGAAGAGAAACCCACCAGCGTCTACGACTTTAACGCCACCATCCTCCACCTCATGGGACTAGACCACGAGCGCCTCACCTACTACCACAACGGCCTAGAGAGAAGACTCACCAATGTCCACGGCCATATCATTAAAGACGTCCTCGCCTAAACATCTCCCTCAGCTTGTAGCCTCTTCGCGCTTCTCAAAGCCGCCTTCTTCTCGCGTGCTTCCCTAAAAAAACTCTGGAGAATCCCCACACACTCATCCTCCAGCACCCCCATCGTCACCTCACAGCGGTGATTCAGAGGGGGGCTACTTTGCAGTAAGTTAATCCAGCCTCCAGCAGCCCCTCCCTTTAAATCGAGGGCTCCATAAACCACCCGCTCTGGTCGGCAGTGTACGATTGCGCCCGCACACATCGGGCAGGGTTCTTTAGTCACATACAGGGTAGCTCCTTCGAGGCGCCAATCTCCGTAAGTCTCCTGTGCCGCAGTCAAGGCAAGCATCTCGGCGTGCGCTGTGGCATCCTTCAGGGTCTCCACCTGATTCCACCCGCGCCCCATCACCTGCCCATCCTTCACCACGATGGCCCCGATCGGGACCTCTCCTAACTCATAAGCCCGCCTAGCCTCCCGCAAGGCCTGCCCCATAAAAAAT
>CALFVL010000024.1 GCA_937928425.1 uncultured Verrucomicrobiales bacterium | reverse complement strand
TATGCGCTGGAGCAGGGATTCGAGGCGGTGGGAACGGGACACTATGCGCGTAGGCGGCTGCGTCAGGACGGGACGGCGGATCTCCTGCGTGGGGCGGATCCGAATAAAGATCAGTCTTATTTCTTAGCGATGATGACTCAGCATCAGGTGAAGCATGCTCTTTTTCCAGCGGGTGAGATGCTGAAGCCGGAGGTGCGGGAGGTGGCGCGGCGCTTCGATCTGCCGACGGCGGAGAAGAAGGATTCACAGGGGATTTGTTTTATCGGGAACATTAAGATGGGTGATTTTTTACGGCATCATGTTCCGGACTCCCCTGGGGAGATTGTCGATTTAGAGGGGAGAGTGATGGGGCAGCATGATGGCTTACACTTGTATACCTTAGGTCAGAGGAAGGGGCATGGAGTGGCTTCGCCAAGGGCGGGGCAGGCCTATGTGGTGGTAGGGAAGGATGCGGTCAAAAATCATCTCGTGGTGGGTTGGGATGATGAGAGCTCGAGCGGACTTTATACGGAAAGGGCGAGGGTGGGTTCTCTCTCATGGATTGGCGATCCGGTCACGGGCGGGTGGGCGGAGGTGCAGCCGAGGTATCGGGCCAAGAGTGAGAGGGTGATGGCAGAAGAGTGTGGGGACGGGAAGTTAGAACTGAGCTTCGGGCGGAGGCAGCGGGCACTGACTCCGGGGCAGATTTGTGCCTTTTATGAGGGCGGGAAATTACTAGGCGGAGGTGTTTTTGAGGAGGTGGGGAATTGATCGACTGAGTCGATGGAGCGGGCTGTGATTATCAATTTTCCAAAAGGGTGGGTTTGGCTCATGCTGACTTCGTGAATGATGATTCGGTGATCTTAGGGAAGCGTGAGTGGCGGTCGTTCTGGTCTTTGATCGGGATGCAGTCGATGAATGCGTTTAACGATAATTTTACGAAGTTCATCTTAATTCCTTTAGGGGTGGCCTTGACCGCGCAGGGGCAGGGGTTTGCGAATATCGAGTATGTGATGGGAGGCTTGTTGGTCTTGCCTTTTATTTTATTCGCGCCGACGGCGGGTTGGTTAGGAGATCGCTTTGCGAAGAGTGCGGTGATCCGCTGGTCGTCGTGGTTTCAGTTAGTGGTGCTTTCGGTGATGGCGGGGGCGCTGTGGTTCGGGGCCTGTTATGGGCAGGTTCATGCACAGGCGGCATTGGTGGTGGTGATGCTGGCGTTCTTTTTACTGGCGATTCAGTCGGCCCTGTTAAGTCCTTCTAAGATGGGGGTGGTGAAGGAGTTGGTGGGCGGGGAGAAGCTGGGATTTGCCAATGGGGTGCTGGAGGGGACGGTGATTATTGCGATTTTGGCAGGGCAGGTGGTGGGGGCTTTGTGGTTTGATACGTGGGGTTTACAGGAGGGGCGGGAGCCGTGGATGGCGGCTTTAGTTCCGGTGTTATGGATCTTGATCGGGGCGGGAGTATCGATCGGGCTATCACACGCGATTCAGGAGACTCAGCCACAGAAGGTGGAGGCTTTTTCTTGGAACTTGGCAACACGGCACTTTGCTGATTTGAAAAAATTACGGAGGAATCGGGCGATGTGGAGGTGCACGCTGGGGATTACCTTCTTTTGGGCCTTTGGCGGATTTCTGCAGTTTCTCTTATTACAGCGTGCGCAGGAGAAGATGGGGGCTTTTGATGGGCTGGGGAGTGAGACAGCACTTTTATGGCTGCCAGTGGTGTTAGGAATCGCGCTGGGGAGTGTGATGGCAAGCTGGGTGTGCCGGCGGCGGAATGAGCTGGGGCTGGTGGTGATCGGCGGGATGATGATGACGGGGGCGATGTTACTGCTGGGTTTTTCTTTTTGGCCGGAGTGGGGGGTGCGGATTTTATTGGGCTTATCTGGTGCGGGGGGGGCTCTGTTTCTGGTGCCTCTGAATGCGTATTTGCAGGATGAGGCGGAGGAGGGTGAGCGGGGCTTGGTGGTGTCTGCTTCTAATCTGTGTATTAATCTGGGGGGGATCGGGGCCTTGGTTTTTCAGCTCGGTTTGAAGACGGCGGGGGTGCCGATCTGGGGGCAGTTCGTGGTGGTGGGTTTGCTATGTGGCGGGGTGACTTTTTATATCATGCGCCTGCTGCCGAGGGATTTTTTAAGGCTGGTAATTTTAGGTTTTTTTCGGTCGATTTATAAGGTGCGGGCATTGGGGGTGGAGAATATCCCGAAGGAGGGTGGGGTGCTGATGGTGCCGAACCATGTGAGCTATATTGATGCCTTTGTGCTCTCGGCAGCTTGTCCACGGCCGATTCGTTTCGTGCTATTCGCGGACTGCTTCGAGAAGAAGTGGGTGGGGGATTTTGCGCGTTTGTTTGATGCCGTGGCGATTTCTCCGGCGAAGGCGCGGGATGGGATCCGGCTCACGGCGGAGGCTCTGAGAGAGGGGACCGTCGTGTGTGTCTTCGCGGAGGGTCAGTTGACACGGACTGGGGCGCTGTGTGAGATAAAGCGGGGGTATCAGATGATGGCGAAGAAGGGGGAGGCGGAGGTGATGCCGGTTTATATGGATGGGCTTTGGGGGTCGATGTGGTCCTTTGCAGAGGGGAATTTTTTAAAGAAATGGCCTAAGAAAATCCGCTTTGGGGTCTCGGTGGCATTTGGGAAAACGCGGCCTTGGAATGGTGATGCGGAGGAGGGTCTGCGTGAACTCTCAGCGGTGACGGTGGCGGATCGCGAACAGTATTTCAGAGGGCGGAAGAGGCGTGAACCGAGGGTGCTGGGGAAGCGTCCGGTAGGGTGGAGTGATGTTTTAGAGAGCTGCTGGGCAGAGGATGAACGAGGGTGTGAAATGAGGCGCAATGCGCTTCAGCTTAATCAGGTGCATGTGGCGAGCCGGAGCACGCGGATGCTGGTGGAGTGGGTGGAGGGGGAGATGGAGTTGAATGGGATTTTGGGGATTTTATGGCCTCTGAGTTTAGGGTCCAAGGTGGCTTATGTGGGGGAGCAGGGGACGGATGATTTTTTGGCCAAAGTGGATGCTTGCAGGGCGTCTGCGGTGATGTTGCGTGGGGTGAGAGGACGAGCTGAGTTAGTGGATGGGTTGCGGAGCAGAGGGGTGGAGGTGTGGAGTTTTGATGAGGAGGGGCTGAGTGATGGGCGGAGTTTCGGCTGTCTGGTGAAGGAGGGACGGGTGCTGACTTTTGCCCGGCCGAATCCAGACTACGAGACGACGACTCAGCTCAGCCAGAGTGGCTGGCGGGAGGGGAAGCGAGGGAAGCTTCTGCCGGGCTGGACGGCGGAACAATACGGCCCACTGGATGAGGAGGGATTTATCAGCTGAATTTGTCAGGGGGGGTGGCTCCTAAGCGAGGAGTTCCTTAATGACGCTGCCTCCAAATTGGGAGAGTTGCTTGTAGCGCCCGGCGTGAAAGTAGGTGAGTTTATTATCATCTAGGCCGAGTAGGTGAAGGAGGGTGCAGTGGAAGTCACGGATAGGGTGTGCTAGGTCCACGGCTTGAGCTCCGATCTCGTCAGTGGCACCGACGATGGCGCCTTTTTTCACTCCGCCACCGGCCATCATAATGGTCATGGCGTCGGCATTATGACCGCGGCCGAGGGAGTAGACTCCGCCGCGCTTGTTGTTATCTGGGGTGCGTCCAAATTCACCATTCCAGATGACGAGGGTGTCATCTAGCATGCCGCGTTGTTTTAAGTCTTTAATGAGGGCGGCCCAGGGTCTGTCTACGGCGGCGATGCGGGAGGAGTGACCGCGTTCTAGGTAGTCGTGACTGTCCCAACCTCCGGCGAAGATCTGCACGAAGCGGGTGCCTTTTTCTACGAGGCGGCGGGCCATGAGGCACTGGCGGCCGAAGTCATGGGTGACTTTATCATTCATGCCGTACATTTCACGGATGTACTCGGGCTCGCCGGCCAGGTCTACGACTTCGGGCACCTCAGTCTGCATGCGGTAGGCGAGTTCGTAGGACTCCATGCGAGCCGCGAGGTCAGCGTGCTCGGGGTGGCGTCTGGCGTGCTGGTCGTTCAGGAAGGCGAGCTGGTCAAGGGCGGCCCTTTGGTGGGCGCGAGTCTTAAAAGATTGTGACTCGAGGTCGAGAATGGGCGAGCCCTTTGGCCGGAGGGCGGTGCCTTGGTAGTGAGCGGGGAGGAAGCCGTTTGACCAGTTTTTAGATCCGCCTTGGGGGAGGGCCATTTCAGTCATGACGACGTAGCCGGGGAGGTTTTGATTTTCTGATCCTAGTCCGTAGGTGGCCCAAGCGCCGAGGGCGGGATCTGCCCCTAGGCGTGAGCCGGTGTTCATGTGGAAGAGTGCCTCGGGGTGGTTTAGGGACTCGGCTTGGCAGCCTCGGTAGTTGCAGAGTTCATCGGCGACTTCGGGGTCTGAGAGGTATTTCCACTGGTCGCTCATGTCCATGCCGGACTGGCCTGCTTTAATAAACTGGAAGGGGGAGCCGACGTAGAATTGGTAGGATTTAGAGGCGAGGCTGCGCTCGTTTTTGGACTCGGTTTTATGGAGTTGGGTGAGTTTGGGCTTGGGATCGAAGGTGTCAATATGGCTAGGGCCGCCTTCCATGAAGAGCATGATGACGTTTTTTGCCTTAGCGGGGGTGAGAGGTTTTTTGGGAGACATGGGGCCTGCCGTGACTTCGTCAGCGAGTAGGGAGGAGAAGGCGACGGAGCCCATGGAGGCCCCGAGGCCGTAGAGAAATTCACGGCGGGAGTGTGCGTCTGAGAGTGGTCTGGAGCAGAGGGGAGTGTTCATGTGGAGGATGGGATTTTAGTATGAGTAGATGAATTCGTGGGAGTTGAAGAGGAGAAGGGCTAGGTCAGCTAGGGCTCTGGTGTGTGGGGGGACGTCAGAGGCTTGCGGGTCTTTTTGGTAATTCTTAAAGACGGGGAGAATTTCCTGATACTGGAAAGGCTGGCCGGAGAATTCCTCGACCAAGGAGCGGGTGATCTCGGTGGGGTATTCACGGGGTTTAGGCTCAGTCCCGCTGTGGTAGTCTTGCATTTGCTCGACGTATGTTTGGAGTTTTTGGGCTTCGGGGTCAGAGGGTGGTCGATTGAAGACGAGGTGGAAGGCGCGCTGGATCTGAGCGGGGAGGCTAGTGGCTTCTTTTTCAAGGCGCAGGGCGAGGGCGATGGAGCGGTCTGTGACGAGGTCACTATTTAGGAGGGTGAAGGCTTGGGGGGAGACGGAGGCTGAGTCGCGGTCTGCGCAGGAGTCATTCGGGTTTGGCTGGTTGAAGGTTTCTAGGAATGGATCGGCGAGTCCACGGATGCGGTAGGCGTAGATGGAGCGGCGGTTGCGCTGTTCCGGGGTTTTGCTGGGTAGGTAAGTGGGGGCGATGGAGAACTGGATCATGCGAGGTTGCAGGGCGACTTCCATGTTCATTTCTGGGCGGATGGGGAGGCCTCCAGCGAGGGGATTAAGCTCACCGGTGATGCGGAGCATGGAGTCACGGAGTTCTTCAGCACTGAGGCGGCGGTTCGGGAAGTAGGCGAAGAGGTCGTTATTCGGGTCTTCTTGGGCGAGTTTATATTGGTCAGGGTGTTGTCCGGACTGTTGGTAGGTTTTAGAGCTGAGGATGAGGCGGTGGAGGTGCTTTATGCTCCAGCCGTTTGCGATGAAGTCGGAGGCGAGGTAGTCGAGGAGTTTGGGGTGGGTGGGTGGAGCTCCTTTGACTCCGAAGTTATTTGGGTTTCCGGCGATGGGCTTGCCGAAGTGGTATTGCCAGATGCGGTTGACGAGGGAGCGAGCGGTGAGGGGGTTTTGGGGATGGGCGATCCATTTGGCGAGGGCGAGGCGGCGGCCATTGAGATCTAGAGGGGTGGCGTAGGGGTCATCTTCTGTGGCGTTTTCAACGGGGATGCCAAGTGCGGAGAGCACGCCGGGGGTGACTTTGGCTCCTTTTGCTTCTCGGGATCCACCGGTGAAGATGTGGGAGTCGGGAATCCAGTCTTTTTTAGATTTAGCAGGTTCGCGCAGTTTGCGGGCGTTGAGGAATTTGGGGTCGGGGCCGTTGTAGACGGATTGAACCATGGGGCGGAAACGTTCGTAGCGGCGTTTCCAGATCCATTCGTCTTGTTCGCGGACTTTGAGGTGGCCTTTTTCTGTCTCGTTCAGTCCGATGTGGCGAGGGGGTTTCTGGTCATCGGGGTCATCGGTGCGGGCTTTGAGATTTTTGTAGGGAAGGTTATTTTCAGTGTACCAGACGCGGGCGTGCTCTTCGACTTTATCTTGGAGGCGCTTGGCCTCGGTGGAGGCGAAGTGGTGGAGGGTATCGACCTGAGCACGTTCTTCGGCGAAGCCAATTTTATTTTCGTGCTCTAGCCATGAGACTTGGCGTTCAGCGAGCTGGGTGCCTGCGAAGACGGAGTACATGCGGTAGTAGTCTTGGGTGGGGAGGGGATCGAATTTATGATCATGGCATTTAAAGCAGCGCATGGTGGTGGAGAGGAAGGTCTGACCGACGGCATTTACGACATCATCGATGTATTGTTGGCGAGCTTCGGGAGCCTTGACCATGGCGGGGTCCCAGGGGCCCATGCGGAGGAAGGAGGAGGCGATGATTTGTTCAGCCTCGGTTTTAGAGTAGTGGCCTTTTTTACGAAGTTCTTCGTACTTGAGGTCGTCATTGAGACGTTTGCGGAGAGATTGGTCAGCGAGTTCATCTCCGGCGATTTGCTCGATGATGAATTCGTTATAGGGTTTATCTTGGTTAAAAGAGCGGATGACGTAGTCGCGGTAGCGCCAAGCATTTGAGCGCTCGTAGTCATTTGACATGCCTCCGGTATCGGCGTAGCGGGTGATGTCTAGCCAGTGCTGGGCCCAGCGTTCACCATGGTGCGGTGAGGTGAGGAGTCGGCTGATGAGCCGATCATAGGCTCGGTCGAAATCGATCTGTGCGGCGGCGAGGAAGTGCTGAACTTCGCTGGGGGTGGGGGGGAGTCCGATGAGGTCGTAGGAGACGCGGCGGATGAGGGTGCGGAGGTCAGCAGGTGGAGCTGGGCGGTGATCTTTTTCGCTGAGTTTGGCGTTAATGAAGGCGTCAATGGGGTTGCCTTTTTCTGAGGGAGGGGAGGGTTTACTGAGTGGTTGGAAGGCCCAGATGGTTTTGGGTTGGTAGCGGCGGTATGTCCAGTCGTCAGCGAGGCCACCTGAGGTGGGGACGATGACGCCGTCCTCGGTGATGGGTTTTCTTTTTTCGGCTTCGCGGATCTGTGCTTGGGTGTCTTGGTCGGGCCAGGGGGCACCGTTTTTAATCCAAGTTTCAATGTGGGTGATTTGTTCGGGGCTGAGGCGGTCGTTTTCTTTTGGGGGCATTTCGTAATCACGGTCTTCCCATTTGATGACGGTGATGAGAAATGATTTTTCTGGGGAGCCGGGTACGATGAGGTCCTGAATGGTGTCTCCACCAGCAAGAAAGCCCTGACGAGAGAGGAGGTTTAGGCCGCCGTCAATATCACTGGGGTCGTCGCCGTGGCAGGCTGCGCACTTTGAGGCGATGATGGGGAGGGCCTTAATGGTGGCATGTTCGTCAGGGGTGTAGGCCTGTGCTAGGGTGCTGAGGAGGAGTGGGAGAAGGGCCTTCATGTGCTTTAAGAGAGTGTGTGGTGGGGGGATGATGAATGATTTGCTTAATGGGCGAGGGGGAGATTTTTCAGGGTTTTCCGTGGAGGTAGAGGGTGTGAATTTCGCTGGGGTTGAGGGCGGTGTTATAGATGGTGAATTCATCGAGCCGACCGTTAAGGTTACGGACGGCGAAATCTGGTTCTTCACGGGTGGGGAGGCCCCAGTTGCCGATTTGGGCATTATGGATGATGAGTGCGGAGACGCCTTTTTCTGGGGGGGCTTTTTCTTGGCTGATTTGCTGGCCATTCAGGTAGTGGGTGCAGGTGCGAGTGGGCGCGTGGTAAGTGGTGACGAGATGGAGCCACTTTTCTGAGTGGGAGTGGTCCCAGATGGGGGGGGAGTGGAAGATGTGGTGCTTTTTCCCTTTTCCGAGACCTACGGAGAAGAAGAGGCGACCATCGGCGAGGAGTTGCCAGTGGGGTTCTCCTAGGCCGTAATTGTCGGTGAGGAAGAGGGCGTTAAATTGGCGGTCTAGGCTATCGATTTTAGCCCAAGCGGAGTAGGTGAGGGCTTGGTGTTGGCCAGGAATGTGGAGGCGAACTCGGGAGCCGTTTGGAGAGAAGTCGAGGGCTTTTTTTTGAGGCCAGCGGCCGGGGACGACTTTCGCTCCGATGATGGTGCCGGTGGTTTGCGCTGAGGAGAGTTCTCTTTTCCAGGGATCGAGCTGTGCCATGGAAAAATGGGCGATGGTGTGGGGGTGGGAGGCGATGGAGGCGCTGTGTTTTTGCCAGTCGGTGAAGCGTCGATTTTGATGAGTGGTGAGGTGTTGAGCGAGTTGGGAGGAGGTGGTGAAACGTGATGCTTGGATGGGGGTGTTTGTTTGGGAGCTGAGGTCGAGCGCTTGTCCTTCAGTGAGTAGGGTGGAGGGATGGGCGCTGTGGTTTGATCCGTGCCATTCGACCTCTCCGTCGATGACGTGGAGCTCATTTTTAGTGTCGGAGATGTCTAGGGCGAATTCGGTCCCTAGGTCTAGGACGGTACCTTGTGGGGTGTGAATCTGGAATCCGATGGCAGGTGGGGGGACGTGGGCACGGAGCTTACCATGGAGGAGGCGCATTTCATCTGAAGAGATGATTTCAAGAGCGGCAGAGCCTTCTACGACGAGGGAGACTCCCGAGAAAAATTCAATCTGTGCGAGTCCGCTTTCGAGTTGGAGGAGGCCCTGTGGGAGGAGGTCGCCGGAGGCGGGGGCTACGCCGGTCCAAGCGGGATTTAGGGTGTGAGTGAGGATGGCAAAGCCGGTATTGTGTTTCTCCAACGCAGTGTTTGCGGTGGGGATGGGGGTGGAGGTGGAGACGGGCCGTAGATGAGTGGCAAGAATGAGAGTCGCGATGATGGCAGCAGCGGCGAGGGTCCAGGGAAGAGTGGCGGGGTGAATGCGGCGGGAAGTGCTCTCTGAGGGCGTTTCCTTGCTTAGGAGCGCGTGCCTAGTGCTGAGGGTCCCGGATTGAAAACCTGATTGGAGGGCGTGGTGGAGGAGGGAAAGCTCGGCGAAGTGTCCGGCCGCCTCGGGGTTTTCTAGGAGAGCTTGATTTAGTTCCTGAGTCTGCTTCTGACTAAGGGTGCCATCTAGCTGGCCATGGATGAGCTCATCAAGGGGAGTGTTCATGAGGGTGAGAGGGCGGTTTTTTCTAGGCAGGCGCGGAGTTGCTCACGGATGCGTTGGAGGGATTTCGCTGCGGTGTTGGGGGTGATGTTGAGTTGTTTGGCGATGGCTGCGGGTTTGAGGTTATGGGTGTAGCGAAGTTCGCAGAGGTGACGAGCACGGCTGTCTAGGTGGTCAATGCAGCGATCGAGGTGATTGAGTTTTTGCTCTTGTTCAGGACGGATGCGAGAAAATGCGGTGACGAGGGAGTCGAGCGTTTCTTCATCGAAGAGGTGCGGTTCGTTTGACTTACGGCGTAGGTAAAGGCGGATTTGGTTACGGGCGACGCCGATGATCCAAGCACTGAATGGTCGTGCAGGGTCGTAGCGACTGTAGGAGGTCATGGCGGCTACGGCGCAGTCTTGGAGGAGGTCATCTCGGTCGCTGATGTCGAATACCATGGATCCGATGAAGGCTGCGACCTTGGCTTGGGCAGCTGTCCATTGGCGGGTGAATTCAGCGGTGGATGAGTCCATCTACCTTATACTTAACAAGGAGGGGGAAATCGTGACAAAGTATTTTGCCCTTTTTTGGATTAAGGCGGTTCTGAGGTCTTGATAAGAGAAAAGAGGCGACTTTTTAGGGTCGCCTCTGAAGGTGGGGAAAGGGTGAGAGCTGGGGGTTTACTCTGGGTTGTCAGAGTAGTTTTTATCCTCGAACTGGGTGTAGTAGTTGTAGGAGGGTCTTTCCTTGAGGTGGATGTTTTTGATGAGTTTGATGTTTCCTCCTACCATACAGCAGTGGGCGCTGTCTTTGTAGTTTCCTTGGGGGGCGTTTGCGATGTTTTTAAAGACCCATCCCGCGCTGTCTTGTTTGTCGTCAGCTTCTCCGAAGTAGATCGTGTTATTCGGGTCTTCGATGGCACTGAGACGGACTTTAAAGACGTTCTCGTCTTGTGCATCTGAGCTGACATCACCACCGAGTTCCGCATTATAAGCGAAGCCGCCGTGACTGACGTCTGGGTCATTATGGAGTGAGTCGTAGGTGGTTTTTCCTACTCCGAGTTCTTTTTTTGACAGGGGGTTTTGGAGTTTCGTTTCGGAGTATGGACTGACCCAGCGGTAGTCTCCGCTATCACGGTCAGCGATGTCCATTTTTTCAGCGACGAGGTCCCACCAGATGAAGGAGGCTTCCTGCCCATCTTGGAGGTTTCCCTTGTAGGGAGGAAGGGTGCCGGGTGCGTGCAGGCCAGTGTTTACGCCTTCTGCAGAAATCGCAGCGAGACTAGAGTAGATGTCCTTCATATTGGTGGAGGTGGCAGTGGCGTCTGCGGCGCGTAGTCCGGTGCGGACGCCGATGATGGCAAGGCCAGCGAGGGTCGCAATGATGGCGATTACGACGAGGAGTTCCACTAGGGTGAAGCCTTGTGGCGTTTTTTGAGGAGTGTTTACTTTCATATTATTCTTCTAGCTTGGAGGTCTGAAATGAGGGATCAAGCAGATTTGATGGGACAGGGTGCTTGTTTTTCATAAAAGACGGGGGAGACGATCTGAGTTCTTAGATGGATTCTGGCTGAAGGGATGAAAGATTCGTTCATCTTTCTGAGTTATGAGGGCTTGTTGAAATTAGGCGCTCGCTTTTTAGGTGAGTGTGATTACCATCGCGCTGGTGGGGGCGAGCAAACTCGACCATCCTAATAAATCTTTTCCAAACATGAATCTTAATATCCCTTTTCAGCGAGTAAACTGGGTGAATACCTCGTTTCTTTTTGTAATCACCCTTCTGGGAGTGATTGCGGCCCCGATTTTTCTCTTCCTGCATGATATGAACTGGGTGATGTGGAGTCTCTTTGCTTTCTACATGGTTTCTACCGGCTTGAGTATCACCTTAGGATATCACCGCCTCTTTTCCCATTTGTCTTTTAAGGCTAAGTGGCCAGTGCGGCTTTTTACTTTGGTTTTCGGAGCCTGTGCCTTTGAAAATTCCGTGCTTCACTGGGCTTCTGATCACCGGCGCCACCATAAACATACGGATCATGATGATGATCCCTATGATATTACGAAGGGGTTCTTCTGGGCTCACATCGGGTGGATTCTCTTTAAGTTAGATGCTGAGCAGCCTATGGATAATGTGAAGGACCTGAAGAAAGATCCTTTAGTGCGTTTTCAGGACCGCTTTTATGTCGCAATCGCCTTCGGGGTGGGCTTGATCTTTCCCGCGATCGTAGGTTTCTTTACGATCGGTGGTGGGGTCGGGATATTGGCCGGTATTTTGGTCGTGGGTGCTCTGCGAGTGGTTCTGGTCCAGCAGTCGACCTTTTTTATTAATTCTCTTTGCCACTGCATCGGCAAGCAGCCTTACTCCACGCGTTGTAGTGCTCGGGATAGCTGGATTATGGCTCTCGTGACTTATGGTGAGGGCTACCATAATTACCACCACGAGTTTCAGCACGATTATCGAAATGGAGTGAAGCCGTGGAACTTTGACCCTACGAAGTGGTCAATCATGCTTCTTCATAAAGTGGGTCTCGTGAGTGATCTTCGCCGCGTTCCTAGCAGTAAAATCGTGGGAGCCGAAATGCGGGAAGCCCAGCGGAAGGCTGAGGCTAAACTTGCCGAGCTGGAGGAGAGTGATTTTTCAATCAGTGAGGCTGCTCTGACACGAGTTAATGAGCTCCTTGCTAAGTTAAAAGAGAATCTCAATGAGTTAGAAACCTCCGTGGCGGAATCGATCGAGGCTTCAAAAGAGAGTTTGAAGCGCTGGGAGCGTGAGACTAGGGAACTCGTGCGTAAGCTGAGTGATCTCCGTGCGGTGTCAGTCTAGGCTCTTTTTATATGAATGAAGAACGGGACTTTGGGCCTCAGCCTCTAGCGATGCTTTTAGACCGCTGGGGCTTAAGTCATCATGATTTGGTGGAGGTTTCTCCCGAGCAGCTGACTCATAAGCAAGTTCAGCGGGCTGCGATGGGCCGTAAGCTGACTTTAAAGATGAAGCAGAAGCTGGCCCGGACGCTGAATTTGGCAATTTGGGGTCGCTTTACCAATGAGGAGAGAGAGCAGTTCGAGGAGTATTTCCCTAAGCACCTGTTCAATTACTCGAAGGGGTATGATGCCACGGCGGAAGAGCTAAATGGGGGGCAGCTCCAGTCGCTCGAAGACCGTAAGGTGAGGCGGGACTTTCTCATTGAGATTGGGAAAGTCCAATGAACCTCCTTTTACGAGTCCGAGGTGGCAAGCTCTTTCGGACTTTCTTGTGCTAGGCTTCCTTAGCTTGGTCTAGGCGTGGATGCTCGTTTCTCAAGTCATTACGATTGAGGCCTTTTCCTTGGTTCATCCCATCCATCTCTCGCAGGGTCGCTTCCATCCCGTGAATGGCCGCGAGGACGTCTAGGGTGTGTCCAGTTTCTGAAATGGTGTGCATGTTACGAATGGGGAAGCCGATAGACGTGGCGGCGCTGTCAAATCCAGCGAGAGCGGCGGCCATGGCATCGGTCCCGGTGTCGCGCCCGGTGACATCGATCTGATAGGGGATGCCTGCTTTGCGGGCGGCTTTTTCAATGATGGTATTGAGAAAGGTGCTGGTGATGGAGCCGGTGCTCAGGGAGAAGCCTTTCCCCATCGTGAGGCTGTTCATGCGCTTTGCGCTGAGGCCAGGGGCAGCATCGTAGTCGTGATTGACATCTGAGCCGATGATGATGTCGGGCTTCATCTCCCCAGCGATGGCGGTGGCTCCGAAGCGGCCAATCTCTTCATGAGTGGCGATGGTGTGGAGAACACGGATATTCTTAAGAGGCTTTTTAGCGAGGAGGCGGGCGAGCTCAGCGACCATGAAGCAGCCGAGGCCGTTATCAAGGTAAGCGCCGTAGAAGGTGTCTTTGGTAAAGCCCTTGCGAATGGGGCGGTTCAGGATGATCGGATCACCCGCCCGGATACCGAGTGCTTCGATCTGTTCCTTACAGTCTTCGCCGTGCATTTGGAGTTCTAGGAAAAGCATCTCGGGCTTGATGCCTTTAGCCCCACTGCGCTGGGCAGGCTCTGAGAAGTGGATGGCTCCCATGGCCTCGATCGTGCCGCCGTTTATACTCCGGTAGTGACCGGGCTTATCGGGGTGTTGGGAAAAGAGAGTGACCTCGTGGCCGATGAGGGTGCAAGGCAGGAAGGAGTCACTATTCACCCAGATTTTACCATCACTTCCGATGCTGCGGACTTGAAGGCGGATTTTATCAGCATGGCCGATAAACATGACTGAGGTTTTTTCTTCGTCACCAGGATGAGTGTCCAGAACGAGGCCTGCGTTTCCTTTAAATTGTTGGACAGCCCATGATTGAGGTTTGATTTTTTCAAACATGGGCTTCAGGACGCCGTAACTCATGGCACCTTCGAGACCGATCGGGCTAGGGGCGGCGAGGATATCGCGCATGAAGTCGAATTGTGGAGAGGGCATCGACTTGGCCCAAGGTCCCTTCTTTGTGGCGTTTTTTTTCTTATCGGTCATGGTGGAATTTTTTGATGTATTTTGCGAGGAGGTCAGCCTCGAGGTTTACGAGCTGCCCGATGTGGGCCTCGCTGAGGTGAGTGGACTTTAAGGTGTGTGGGGTGATCCAGAAGACTGCGGAGTCTTGGGTGAGCTCGGCGATGGTGAGCGAAATCCCATCTATACAGAGAGAGCCCTGATCGATGCAGAGGGCGTGGATCTTCTCAGGAAGGGTGATTTCGAGACGGTGGTCCTGTCCCCTCGGAGAGAGGTCTGTGATGCTGCTGGTGGCGTCGATGTGGCCTTGAACGAAGTGACCTCCGAGACGATCGCCGATGGCGAGCGCGCGTTCTAGGTTTACGCTGCTTCCCTCGCTGAGTTCTTTTAGAGCGCTTAGGTTAAGAGTCTGGGTGAGGAGGTCGAAGCCAGTGTACTGTCCGAGTGAGGCGACGGTAAGGCAGCAGCCATTGATGGCGACAGAGTCACCAAGCGCGAGTTCCTCAGCAAAGGGGATGTGAAGCAGGAGCTGTGCTTGTTCACCTTTTTCACGAAGAGAGACGACGCGTCCCGTTGCTTCTACTAATCCTGTGAACATTACTTATTGTGGAGGCTGTTCACCGTCAATTTTCACACTGGAGGCGGGGGCAGCGTGCTTGGGTTCGGTGGGTTTGGGGTCTTCTGTGCGGCCGCTAGAGGGTAGGAGCATGAAGCAGGCACCGAGAATTAGCGTGGGAATGGCAGCTGATTTGAGGAGATTCAGGGGGACGACTCCTCCTTTAAAGTAGCGGCCTAGGATGGACTGGCCAGCAGGGTTAGGGGCATTAGCGATGACGGTGAGACCACCTCCGGTGACTGCCCCTGCGACGATGGCGTATTTAGCACCGATACTGAGCCCAGGTGCTTGTGAGGCGAGGTAGGTGATGGCGGCATTATCATTTACCGCAGTGAGCAGGGTGGACCCGATCATGAGAATCCATGGGTTATCAATAGAGGTGAGGAGGACTGAAATCCACCACCCTTGACAACCTCCGTGAATGACGAGGCCTGCGAGGAAGAAGCCGACGAGGACGGGGCTCTTCATATCAACTTCATTCTGGTGATGGCCAGTCGCTTGTGTGAAGCCGAGGAAGAAAAGGAAGCCGCCTATGAAGAGGGGTGGATCATGGGCGAAGATGACGGTCCATGCGAGGAAGAGGAGGTGAGCGACTGTGATCCATGCTGGGATGGGGTCTTCCCTCTCGCTCCACTTAGCAGGGACGTGCATGTCACGCTGGATGGTGGGCTTAAGTTCTGAGAATTCTGCGCGGAAGTGGTAGAAGTAAAGGGCGTTTGAGATGAGGATGCCAATGATGGCTTTCCAGCCGAAGTTGAGGAACATGTAACTCATGCCAAAGTTCCATTTCTCGGCAATCATGAGCACAGGAGGTGCGGCAAAGTGGGTGAGGGTGCCCCCTACGGAGATGTTTACAAAGAGGAGCCCGAGGGTGGCGTAGGCGAATTTAGGGGAGGGATTAAGATCGTAGAACTTCTTAGCGAGGAGAAAGGCTGCGATGGTCATGGCCGCAGGCTCAGTGATGAAGGAGCCGAGGATGGGAGTGATGGTGAGGGCGGCGAACCACCATGAGGCGGGAGTCCCGCCGAAAAGTTTAGCGACTTTATCTACGATAAATTCGGCAAAACGGACGACGGGGCGAGTGGCTGCGATGGCCATGATGATGACTACGAAGAGGGGCTCAGTGAAGTTGACGTCTTTTCCGATGTAGGACTTTAGTTCACCGAAGCCAGCCCCGAGGCCTTCTCCCTGAATTCCGAAAAACCAGAGAATAGCTCCAGCGAGGGCGATCACCCAGATGCCAAAGACGGCTTCAACTTCACCTAGGAAGTGGTAAAGATTAGCGAGGAAGGAGACATCATCACGGGCGTCATCTTGAGGTTTAGCCTGGGCGGTGAGGCCGAGTTCTTCGATCCGTTTCTTATGCTCTTCCTCGTGATGGTGAGCCATTTTTAAGAAATAACCGCTGAGGAAGGTGTGGATGATGGCGCAGATAAAGATGATGGTGGCGACGAGGTTAAAGCCTCCTTGCTGACCTGCGCGAAATTTTAGTTTTTGCCACATGGACCAGTCTGATCCTTCACTCTCAGAGTACTGGGCGAGGGGTGTGGGAAAAATGGCCTGCTGGTCTTTACTGAGGCCGAATTCTCCTGCGTGGAAGGCTGGTTCTTTAACGCTGGCAGCGTCTGCTGGCGTGGTGAAGAAGCAGAGAAGAAGTAAGAGAACGAGCGAGATCTGGGCAAAAAGCTTCACACGCGCAATGTAGCGTGAGCGCTGAAGTGGGCAAGAAATACCCGCTTGATCCTGGAAGTAATCTGGGCGGAGATGGGGGTGTTATTGAAGAGTTGAAAGTTCGGCCTCGATTTTTTTAATTTCTTGCATGAGGGCTTGGCCTTCGGGGGTTTTTTCCGCGAGGGAGCGGCGGAGATCGGAGAGGGTTTTCTCACTGCGCTGGATCTGATCTTCTGCTTCACGAATCGCAGGGAGTTCTTTACTCAGGGAGTGGAGTTTCCCCGTGATTTCTAGGATTTTTTCGCGGGCTTCCTGAGCTTCAGCTTCGCGCTTGGAGAGAATGGCGGAGCGTTGGTGTCCTTGCCATGATTTAAGGTCTGCGTTCAGCTTCTGGAGGTTAGGGTGGTTATTACGGATATTTTGGAGGTCGATGATCGCTTGTTGTCTTTCTTCAAAGATGACCTTCATCTTACCAGAGGGGTCTACTGTTTTAGCGGAGACGAGCTTGTTAAGTTGTTTTTCGAAGCCATGTTTTTTGTTGAGGAGATGGGCCTGTTTGGCGAGGAAGGCACGGACTTCGGCTTCTGACTTTGGTTTAGGTTCTTCGGGCTGGGACTCGTCTGACTGGCATCCAGCAAGGATGATGGCGAGGAGAGGGAGAAGAATTTTCATGGAAGGATGAAAGCATGTTTTGTGGATGATTGCTACTTTTCTGCTCTTATGTTTTCATTGTGGTCAGGAATGAGTGAGATCGATGAGACGGGTGCTTTCGGGCGGTGGCTTTATCGCAACTATCGTCAGGGGAGTGCCGTGAGTTACTATGTGAGGAGTCGGATCCGTCCGGCAGCGTGGTTACTGATGGGAGGAGGTGCGGTGAGTGCGCTCTTTGGCCCGAACGTGGAGAAGAGTATCGTGGTGTTACTCTCGTTACTATTTTTAGCGCTCTTGTGTGTGGGGATGTTGTGGGCTTATTTTCGCAAAGCTCATATTTCAGCCCATCGGGAGCTGCCTCGGACGGCCACGGTGGGTGAGCTGCTGAATTACGGGGTATCGGTAAAGAATGAAGGGAGCAGAGTGCTTGGAGATGTCTTTCTATATGAAGAGGGCGATGACCCTAGACCGACTGAATGGGAGTTCCAAAATCTCAGGGAACCGGGAGAGGAGAAGAGGAATTGGTTTGACCGGACTTTTGTATTCTACCGCTGGAAGTGGCTGAATGAGCGAGGCGGAGGGTGGAAAACTCAGGGTTGTTCAGAGGGCTTTACCCTAGATGTAGGTGAGGTGGGGAGGGTGAATCTCTCGTTGATGCCGCTGCGCAGGGGGGTGTTAAAACTGAATGATTTACGTGCGGAGTTGCCTGATCCGCTGGGTTTATTTCAACGCCGCCGTGCAATTTTAAATGAGGAGGATGAGGTCTTAGTGATTCCTCGGCGTTACCGTTTACCGGGTGTGGAGTTAGGTGGATTCGCTGAGCTGAAGATGGGTGATGAGACGAGTTCCCGAGTGCGTGGGGATGGTGGAGAATTTATGGGCTTACGGGAGTATCGGGAGGGCGATTCATTACGAAAAATTCACTGGAAGGCGTGGGCGCGGACAGGGCAAGCGATCGTGAAGGAATTTGAAGAGCAGCGATTCCCGCGCTATGGTTTAGTTTTAGATACCAATTTGAATCAGAGTGGGCCCAGCCTGTTTGAGGAGGCTGTGTCGGTGGCAGCTTCCTTCGTGACGGCGACGGACCGTGGAGGATGCCTGTTAGATTTCATGTTCGTGCGGGGCGAGTCTGAGGTTTTTATGGCAGGAGGTGAAGGAGACAGGGCTGAGAATTTACTGGAGATCTTAGCGCGAGTGGAAGGCTGTGACAGTGAGGGTTATGAGTCTCTTCAGAAACTGGTGTTATCTTATCTCTCTGAGATGGCAGGGTGTGTCGTGGTGCTATCAGGGTGGAGTGAGGAACGTGAAAATTTCCTGAAATGTTTGGAGGTAAGCGGGATCGATTTACGAGTTTATATCATAGGGGCAGAAGAGCGATCTGAGGAGGGACTGAAGGGGAGAAATTGGCTAAGAATGGGACATGTGCAGGAGGATTTATTAAAGGGATGAGTAAGGAGGATGAGGTGATATTTATGAGCCCACCCCGGCTGTTGTTGGGGGTGACTCTATTGTTTTGGGGGGCGATGCATGGTCAGGCGCTTCCTGCTCTGGCGGCTGCGATCTTGGTGGAGGGTCGGCATTGGACAAATTTAAGGTGGTGTTTCGGGGAGAAGGGGTTTGCAAGGTCATGGCAACTCTCGGTTCTGATCCTTATTGTGGCTGCGTTAGGTCTGATGCAGGTGGAAGAGGCTGAGACGGGGGATTTTTTAAATCTCTTATCGTGGTTGCCATTCATGATGTTGCCCCTGGCTTTAGCGCAGCAGTATTGCTCTGATCGAGGGGTTCCAATGACGACTTTTTCTTTCATTGCACGGCGCAAGATGGCGGCAGATCGTAAGGCAGGACGGGTGGTGAGAGTGAGTGATGTGGATCTGGGCTACCCCTACTTTTTTCTGATTCTGATCGGTGCCGGGATAGGGAGGGGAGATGTCTTAAAGCCGGGAGTGGATGAGCTCTATTATGCTCTGGGGGTTCTGCTATTACTGGGCTGGGGTCTTTTCCGGCTGGGTGCTAGGAGGGGGAGGATAAGGGCCTGGGGGCTGGCCTATCTAGCCTCATTAATGATGGCATTCTTGATGATGGGTGGGGTGCTGTGGTTATATGAACGCTATATTAAGAGTCTAACCCAGCCCACCGAGCAGGCTGGAAGCCCGTTTGAGACGATGACTTCGATTGGGCAGGTGCATAAGCTTCAATTAAGTCCGAGCATTCGGTGGCGTTATTATCATGAGGAGGGGAAGGTGCCCGATTTAGTGAAAATTTCTTCCTATAACTGGCCAGAGGGCGATTTGTGGAGGGCGCGAATGAGGCGAAATTTACACCGAGAAAGGATCCCTGAGGAGCGAGATGTGGGAGGAGATTTTGAGAAATTTCTAGAGGTGGACCGTGATGTTTTTCTCTTCCATGAGAGGGATGAGGCTGTGGTGGATTTTCAAACTCGAGGCGAGATCGTGGGGATGGTTTCTGACCAGAGTCTGATTCCACACCCCTTGCATACGAAGCGCCTGGCTCAGTTACAGGTGGAGATCCTTTCGGCGAATTCGATGGGGGCGATTCAGTTAAATGGTCCGAGTCAGGCGGCGATGAAGATAAGGCTCTTTGCCGATGAAGACTTAGATACGATTGAACACGATCCTTCCATGATGGATTTATTGTGCCCCTCGAAGGAGAAAGAGGGCCTAGATCACTTTCTGAAGGAGTTGGATTTAGAGGCCGTGACTTGGGCTCCTAATATGAAGATGGGGCGCAGGGTGGAAGAGAGTCGTAATTTTCCTCCGCAGGATGTCTCGGAAGGAGAGGCGCTAGAGGCGAGCCGAGTTCTGGAAGGATACTTTGACAAGAATTTTAGTTATTCATTGTTTCTGACCGGTGCGGATTTACGTGCTCCGATGTCAGAATTTGTGAATAAAAAACGGGTGGGGCATTGTGAGTATTTTGCGGGAGCGACGACTTTACTTTTACGGCGGATGGGGATTCCTAGCCGTTATGTGGTGGGCTTTGCGGTGAGGGAAGAGGGTGCAGATGCGGGTGAATATCTCATAAGGGGGAAGCATGCGCATGCTTGGAGCCAGGCTTATGTGGGGGGGACTTGGGTGGATGAGTCTAAACCGGGAGCCGCGAGGCCTCTATGGCGGTGCCGAGGAGGACGATGGGTTACGGTGGATTTGACGCCTGCGAGCTGGCTCTCAGAAGGAGAAAAGAAGGCTTGGTATCAGGGTGTCTTTGACTGGTTCCAGAAGGCGAAGGCAAATTTGGTGTTATGGTTTGCGAGGCCAGCAGTGACGGCTGGCTTTAAGTATCTGCTGCTATCACTGGGCTTTCTCTTTTTCATTTATTTGAGTTTTAAGATGTTAAGAACACGGAGACGAGAGGGTGAGAAGGTTCTCGGGTTTTGGGAGGATGAGGTAAGGAAGCGAGGGTATTTGAATGATTTCGAGCGTTGGCTGTCTCGGCGAGTGGGGCAACGCCCAAGCTGGATGCCGATGGGGCAATGGCTGGATCAGCATTTACCTGAGGAAGCAAGAGGCTTGATCAGGCGATATGAGGAGGTGACTTTTCTCGTGGAGAGGGGAGATGTGGATGGCCTGAAGCGGGAGTTGGAAGGGGTGAAAGGGCTTTGGAAAAAGGGACAAAAAACCCCGTAGTTTTAAAAACGACGGGGTTGTAGGAAAAATTCTAAAATCCGAAATCCGATTAGGATTTAGGGAAGGATTTAGGAAATTTCTTGTGTGTAGAAGTCTTGCCAGTCCTCGAGGTTATTGAGGTTTACGGCGTCAAGGATGGCACCAGTGTCAGCAATTCCTACGGATGAGAGGATGGCACCACGGGTGGCGTCATCGTGATTGTATCCGACTACGGCCGCGTTGTGTGCGTCGATGGCAGCTGAGTCAAGTGAGCCTCCTTTTTGGTCGAGGATCCACTGCTCACACTGGGTGTAAGAAGGTTTATTTGCTTTGACGTAGTCTAGGAAGACCTCGCGGTTGATGCCGAGGGCATCGAGAGTCATCTGGTCGAAGCCAGCTCCAGCTGCAGGGTAATCACTGTGGAGTTTGCCGACGGCGTCAAGAGAGACTTTTTGCCAGAGGCGGGGAAGGTGTAGGACTCCAAGAGGACCTGCGATACCGGAAGTGATGGTAGGAATAATTTGGCTCATTATGTGAGTAGATTTTGTTTTGATTATTGAGCGGATGAAAATTCTTATCCGCTTACGCAGTTTGTTAACGGGGGCAGATTAAGATGGCAATTCATAATTAAGGATGATTCGTGATGAGGAGCTTGCGTTTCATGAGAAGAAGGCGTTTTCTAAAAGGATCTAAATTTTTATGGCAGCGGGATTTTCAATTGAGTCGCTTAATAAGGCGCAGCGAGAAGCGGTCATGTGCTTAGATGGTCCGGTTTTGATTTTAGCAGGTGCTGGGACAGGAAAGACGCGGACGGTGACCTGCCGAATGTCAGCTCTGTTAGAGAATGGGGTGAAGGCTGAGAATATCCTCGCGGTGACCTTTACGAATAAGTCTGCCGCAGAGATGGCAGAACGAGTGATGGGGATGGTGGGTAAGAAAAAGGGGAAGGCACTCACAGTGTGTACTTTCCATTCCTTGTGCTTAAGAATCTTGAAGCGAGATATTGAGGCTCTGGGATATAAGAAGAAATTTGCGGTGATGGCAGGGGGGGATCAGACAGGGATGATTAGGCAACTTATTGTCAGAAAAGGGGGAGGGAAGCTCAATCTAAAGCCGGGGGAGGTGATGGGTGAAATATCCCGTTGTAAGAACGCAGAAAAGGAGTTTACGAGCATCGAGGATGATCTCATTGCGGAGATTGCCGTGGCTTATCAGAATGAGTTACGGGCTCAAAATGCGGTGGATTTTGATGATCTTTTACTACTAGGGGAGCGGGTTCTACGGGAGAACGAGGAGGTGCGGGCATTTTGGCAGGATAAGTTCCGTTATGTTACGGTGGATGAGTTTCAGGATACTAATAGCCTACAGATGAGATTGTTACAGCAGCTGGTGGCTAAGCCTTATAATGTCTGTGTGGTGGGGGATGATGATCAGTCGATCTATGGGTGGCGAGGGGCTGAGGTGGCGAATATTTTACAGTTTGAGCGTTTTTTTCCGAACCCTAAGGTCATTTTACTGGAAGAGAACTATCGTAGTAGTCAAGCCGTGTTAGAGGTAGCAAATAGCCTCATTAGGAACAATGTGGGCCGGAGGGAGAAGAAGTTAAAGTATACCATCCCAGGGGGAGACTTGGTCCGTTTGGTATCAATGCCGGGTGATCAGGAAGAGGCGGAGTGGATTGTCTCAGAGATTATATTACAAAGGACCGAGGGGAGGGTCTTAGAGGACTTTGCCGTGTTATTCCGGACAAATGGGCAAATTCGAAAGATGGAGGAGGCTTTAAGGGAGTCGAAAATCCCTTACCGGATGGTGGGCGCCCAGAGTTTTTATGACCGGAAGGAGGTGAAGGATATTTTAAGTTACGCACAGGTTCTCGATAATCCTGAACTGGATGTTCCTTTATTACGGGTGCTTAATACTCCGCCTCGAGGCATCGGAAATACCACTTCGATGATGGTGCTCGAGTGGAGTCGGGAGAAAGAACAGGGCATTTGGGAGAGCCTGATTGATGAGGATTTTCTCAGTCAGTTATCGACTAAGGTGGGCACCGCAGTCAGAAAATTTACAGGACAAGTGGAAGAAGGAAGAAGGGCTCTAGTGGATGGAGCGAATGCGGGAGTTGTCATTGATCATTGGCTCCGAGAGATGGATTTCCAAGAGTGGCTGATGCGGCAGTGTAAGACGGATAAAGAAAAAGATGCTCGCAGGGAAGGTGTCAGTACGACGGTGGCATCTATAGCGGAGTTTATTAAAAGAGGGAAAACTCTCAGGGAGTTTTTAGATAAAACGGCCTTAGACTCAGATAAGGAGGATGATTTAGATAAGAAGAGTGGGGTGACTTTAATCACCTTACACGCAGCGAAGGGTTTAGAGTATCCAGTGGTCTATTTGGTGGGGCTGGAGGAGGGAATTCTCCCTCATAAACGTAGTGTGGAGGAGGGAACACGGGATGAGGAGAGAAGGCTCCTTTATGTGGGGATTACACGGGCGAAGGAACGAATGACGATGACCTATTGTGCGACCCGAGTGAAGTGGGGTAAAGAGGAGGGCTGTGAGCGTAGCAGCTTTATTTCAGAGCTGAACCCAGATTGGGTTCAAGAGGACGATTATGACGAT
>CALFVL010000023.1 GCA_937928425.1 uncultured Verrucomicrobiales bacterium | reverse complement strand
CATTTACTGATCTCGTTTTCTGACATACTTTTTTGTCGTGTGTTAATTTATGGTTGTTCTCTAAAAAATTGAATTATGTGGCCTTTAGGCACCTTGGGCAGGTTCCCCAGTAGATGACTTCGGCTTCGTCGATCTCATAGCCAGCTTCGTCTGCCGCATTGAGGCAGGGAGTTTCGCCCGTCGCACAATCGACATCCAGGGTCTCCCCGCAAGTACGACACACGAGGTGGTGATGGTTATCTCCCACTCGGTCTTCATAAAGAGTTGCTGATCCAGAGGGCTGGATACGCCGGATGAGCCCCTTTTCTGAAAAAATTCCGAGGACATTATAAACCGCCTGTCTCGAAATAGTTCCTATTTCTCCACGCACCGTTTCGGTAATCTGGTCCGCTGTGCCGTGGGGTCTGGCTGAGACTGCTCGTAGAACTGCGAGCCGCTGTGCCGTCACAGGGAGACTGTGAGAGCGTAGTAATTCAGCGGCTGTGGGCATTCACCTCAGATCTAATCAAGAAATGGACTTTGTCAAAAAAATACCTCCTCAGTCGCTGCACGTAGCGGCCGGAGTGTAGCGCTGAGGGAACTCCCATTCCCGTCTTTTCAAAGTGGGTAGAACCTGCTTCAAGTCCCCTTTCTGATGAACTCTCTTAGTGATCTCACCTTTTCCCAACTTAAGGATAGACTACAGCAGGACGGTATAAACTCCGCGAATGCGTCTGCGATTTTTCGACTCGTGAATCAGGGAAGTGTAGAACTGAGCGATTTAGGGAAAAATATCCAACACTGGGTGACTGAGCAAGAGCTCCTCCAGCCCGAGGTCCTGCGAGAAGTCGTCAGCGCAGATGGCTACACTCGTAAGTTCGTCCTGCGTTTCCGTGATGGAAAAGAAATCGAAACAGTCCTCATGGGATACGAAGGTCGGCACACCGCCTGTATTAGTAGTCAGGTCGGCTGTGCAATGGGCTGCGTTTTTTGCGCTACGGGTAAGATGGGCCTGATACGCAACTTGAGTGCGGGGGAAATCACCGCCCAAGTTCATTTCCTAAATGGGGTGCTGGCAAATGACCAAAAAGCCCCTATTCGTAATATCGTCATGATGGGGATGGGGGAGCCACTGCATAATTTCACCTCATTGAGCGCAGCTCTGGAAATACTGACTGATCCCCGTGGTCCGGGGCTTTCTCCAGCTCGGATAAGTATTAGCACAGTGGGCCATGTTCCTGGAATTCGTAAGCTGGCGAAACTCCCACAAAACTATTCCCTATCTGTCAGCCTTCACGGAGCTAGTGATGAGGAGCGGGGGAGGCTGATCCCTATTAATAAACGCTGGCCTATCTCAGACCTTCTTGAGAGCTGCCGAGATTACACTCGGGAAACTGGCCGTAAGGTCTTTATTGCTTGGACCCTTATTGAGGGCGCGAATGATAGTGACGTGCAGGCGCGCTGCTTGGCGAAACTTCTCAGAGGGATGGAAGTGCATGTGAATCTCATTCCCCTGAATCCGACGGAAGACTTCGAGGGGCGTCCTCCTTCTGAAGAGCGGATTCTCGCCTTCCTTCAAATCGTCCGTGATGAAGGCGAGATTCCCGTGACGATCCGTCAGCGCCGGGGGATCGACGTAGGCGCAGGCTGTGGACAGCTTGTCGTCTGAAGGGGAGGGGAGATTGGGAGGAGCTAATGGCGGGGCCCTTTAATCATCGGGCGGAGCTGTTGGCCTAATTTCGTTACGAGTTCCGCACGCTCTGCCGCGATGTTTTTACTTTCCTTAGGGTCATTTTGATGGTCGTAGAGCTCAGTGAAAATGGCCTCTGATTTAGGGTCTCGGTGGTCTCGCCACTCGATATAGCGGTAGCGGTCCGTGCGGAGTGCGTAAGCCATGAGGTGTTTTTCAAAGAACTCACGGTCCCACTTCTCACCCATTTGTTTTTTGATCCGCTCCTCGACTTCCTTAATGAGAGGACCGAAAAAAGTCTCACGCATACCCTCAGAGAGGGGATTAGCAGCCCACTCCCTTAGGGCAGGATTAGGATACTGAGTGAGTGCCACGTGGTCCCACTGAGAGCTTGGGTCTTCCAGAAGAGGAGTGAGTGATTTCCCTTCAAGTTGCTTAGGTTTAGGGAGTTCAGCGAGATCACAGAGGGTTGGGAAAATATCGAGTAGTTCTACGATGCCGTTCGTGCGGACACCGGGTTTCGCCATCTCGGGTGTGTGGATGATGAAGGGCACTCGAGTGGCAATCTCGTAGCTCGTTGCCTTTCCCCATACTCCCATATCACCGAGATGCCATCCGTGGTCTCCCCATAGAACGATGATCGTATTTTTATCCAGCCCACATTCCTTTAAAGTGTCCAAGGCCATACCGACTTGAGCATCGATGTAAGAAACACATGCGAGATAGGCGTGGAAGAGAGTGCGAGAGAGGTCCTGATCGATCGGGCCGATTTTCGGGATGCCCTGGCGCACACGCAGCTCGAAGGAAGCATGCAGCCCCATCTCCGCTCCATTTTCAGGCCGTGGGGTGTAGGTCCCAGCTGGGAGAGTAGCTGGATCGTAGAGGTCCCAATATTTCTTGGGCGCCACGAAATTGAGGTGAGGTTTGTAAAGGCCTAGCGAGAGGAAGAAGGGCTTGTTAGGTTTCTTGGCAAATTCCTTAAGATGAGCGACGGCTCCGGCTGTGCTGAGCCCATCTCGGTAAGTGGTGTCTGGGACATCTGCGGCCTCATAGGCTGGACCAGAGCTTAGGCCCCGCTTCGCCGCCTCACCATACTTAGCAAACATCTCTTTCCTTTGTGCCTCACGGCGTTCGAGATTCTCAGGGAGTGCGAAAGGGACAGGCTTTGGCAGTCCGAGGCGTCTGAGCTTTGACTTACCGGACCAAGACTGCTCGATGTCAGTCTCGGCGCGGTGGAAGACCTTCCCGTAAGCGTAAGTTTGGTATCCGTGATCACGGAAGTGGCGCGGGAGGGTCAGCATGTCAGGGTTCACATCACGGAAGTCGATGTAATTGTGCGTGATGCCATTTGTATCCGGCCGGGTGCCGGTGAGCAGTGAAGTCCGCGAAGGGTGGCAAATCGCCTGCTGGCAGTATGCTCTTTCAAAAAGCCGACTCCGCTTAGCGAGTCGGTCAATGTTCGGAGTGATGGCATACTTAGAACCGTAGCAGGCTATCTCTGGGCGGAGATCATCCAGCGCAATAAAAAGTACATTGGGCCGAGATTCGGCCAGTCCTAAGCCTACCGTAAGGAGATTGAAGGTTAGAAAGAAAAAAAGAGATTTCATGAAAGCGAAGCGAGTATGATGGACTTGTGATGATCGCGATTTTTTATCACGGCTGCACCACCACGGTATGATGCGGAGTTTTGCTACTCGGGTCCAGCT
Organism: uncultured Verrucomicrobiales bacterium; assembly: GCA_937928425.1. Taxonomy (GTDB): domain Bacteria; phylum Verrucomicrobiota; class Verrucomicrobiia; order Verrucomicrobiales; family Akkermansiaceae; genus SW10. The sequence continues at coordinate 8,006 of CALFVL010000023.1, read as the reverse complement.
GCGAAACTCAGGAGGGTTAAAAAATCTCAGAAGTGGATTGATCGCGTTTTTTAGAAAAAAGAGCCTACTCATTTAAGTGATTTAGACTACTATTAATGTTATGGTCGTCACTGCTTTTAAAAAGACAATCCCACCCTTACTCACTCTCGCGACTGTTTTTACCCCTCTCCAAGTCCATTCTCAAAACCCCAGTAGCGAGTTAGTGATTAATGAAATTCTCGCCGTGAATGACTCCGCCTACTCCTTTGAAAATCGAGGCATCGTCACCTTTCCCGATGTCATCGAACTGTATAACTCCAGTGATGATAGTATCTCTTTACAGGGATTCTTCCTCTCAGACGATCCCACAAATCCTCAGAAGTGGGTCTTGCCACGGCAATTTATCCCACCGAGGAGCTTCGCAGTCGTCCGTGCCACCGGCGGGGGTGAGAGTGAACCGTTCGGCCCACTGGAGACTAATTTCCGCCTCTCTAATCAGGGTGAATCCCTCCTTCTCTCAGCTCCAGACGGGACCCTAATACAGCGTGTCGATTTCCCACAACAATTTAGTAATGTCTCGTGGGGACGGAGGTCTGATGGGAGTTTTTCTTTCTTCCGCCCCGCCAGTATTGGCGCCGCAAATGACGAGACTCAGGCCTTTAACCTCATCATTCCGAGGCCTAACACCGATCAAGAGTCCGGCTTTTATGAAAATTCCTTAACGGTCACGCTAACCAGCGAGCCTGCAAGCCAGATCCGCTTTACTACCGATGGTAGCCAACCCACCGCAAGCTCTCCCCTTTACACCTCGGCACTCACATTCACCGAAACGACAGTTTTAAAATCCGTCTCAGTGCAGGGAAATGCCGTCAGTGATGTTGCTTCGCGCACCTTCATTATCGGTGAGAACCCTCATGAACTGCCCGTAATCATTCTTACAGCAGATGGACTACGTTATGACCGTTCCGTGAATGCGACTTATGGAAGCTATTTTCTAGATGGTCGCGTCCGCTTCGACTTTGTCGAGACTGATGGCTCTCTGCCGATCAGCCAGTATGCCGAGTTTCAGAGCAGTGGTCTCAGTAGCCGCTTGATCCCTCCTTTTAATGGTAAAATCTATGCTCGTAACCGCCTAGGCCCTAGCAGACTGGGACATCGTTTTTTTCCTGAGAAAGAGGAAGACTCTTTTGAGCGGATCCTCCTGCGTAATACCAGCCAGGACTTTAGCATGGCGCGGATGCGAGATGCCGTCATCTCCCGGATCATTAGTGAAGGTGATGTCGTCGAGTCTCCTCATGAGGGGTATCGCCCCGCCGTCGTCTACCTGAATGGGGAATACGTAGGCCACATGAACATCCGTGAAGATGATGACCAAGCCTTCGTGGATCAATATTATGAATTTGACTCAGAGGTGAATGGCCTCCGCAGCTTTGACGGCTTTGGGGAGGTTTTCGATAACCACGTTCCCGGACCCTTTAATCCACCCCGCTTGATCCTACCTAATCCGAATACCCCTGATGCGATCATTCGTTTGAAAGAGCTGGTGGATATTGACGAGGCCCTTCTTGATTCCGTTTTACGGAGAGCCTTTGACGTCATGGAAGGGACGACATTGTGGGAATCCCCCTCATCAGAGGGAGCTTCCCGGACGAGTTTACATGACTATGATTTTAGCTTCCGCTTCGGCTCACCAAGCGGAGTGGCCTCCTCGACTTGGTCGTCTCAAGTGAGCTTTGCCCGCTTTGCACCGACGATCACTCCGGGCGATCCTGACTTCATTCCTCGCTTTCAGCAAGAAGCCCTCCAGCATGCGGCCGCCTTCCATCAGCACATGGGCTATGCCGAGCGGGTGGGGCAGATTATTGATGACGTAGAAGCCGAATTACGCAGTGAAATGCCCCGGACCATTGCATGGTATCAAGGCCTCCAACAGACAGGCGGTGCAAGGCTCAGCACAAATGATATTCCGATCGTTCAGAACTTTGCTGAGTGGGAAGAACAGGTGAGTTTTATCCGTAGTAGTGGCGTAAGCTTTGTGGGAGATTCTGCCACTGCAGATCTAGCTGGGAGGACTGGCTTACAGACAGTCATGGTGAATATCAGTAGCTCAGATCAGAATATGGGTGAAGTCAGAGTTCACGGCTACCGGATACTTCCGGGGCGGGAATTAGGAGAGTATCTTGCTGAAGTTCCCTTGAGGCTTGAAGCGCAGGCTCGTCCAGGTTTTGCCTTCACGGGCTGGACTGGTGACGTTCCCCTTCTGGTTAATTCAGTAGATGACCCCGTGATCGAGTTAAGCTACCGCGCTGGAACTTCCCCTAATATTCAAGCCACCTTCGCAGAGACCACTCTCACTTTAGCGATTTCTGAAATCCATTATAATCCAGAGGGGACAGCAGAGGAGGAAGAATTTCTAGAACTAAGCAACTACGGAACAGAGGAAATAGACCTCAGTGGAGTCCACTTTAGCGCAGGAGTGACCTTCACCTTTGCTGATGGAACCCTGCTAGCTCCAGGAGCCTTCATCACTCTTCGCCCTGATACCAGTCCCGGGCCCTTACGTTATTCTGGGCGCTTGGATAATGGCGGGGAAACCCTAACCTTAAATGATGCCGCAGGCACTGAACTAGAGAGCTTCCGCTATGATGACGAGTCCCCTTGGCCTCTCGGAGCAGACGGTCTGGGGCGCAGTCTGGTCCGCCTTAATCCCGGAAATGATGACCCTTCTGAACCATTCGCCTGGCGCCTGAGTGCTGAACAAGGTGGTAATCCGGGATCCTCGGATCGTCTTCCACTCATTGACCAAACTCGAGCTGGCCTGCTGAACTATGCCTTTGGGAGTATAAACCCAGATATCGCAATTAGAGTGAGTCCAGATGGGACCTTCTCATTAAACTATGCCCAGGTTTTAAATGCTGACGCAGTGACCGTTCGTTTAATGAGCTCGGCAGATCTTAGTCCCAGTAGCTGGGTTCCCGTAGATCTCTCCTTACTGGACTCAGAGACTCCACCGCAAGGAAATCTTCAGACCTTCACCCTAGCTTCTCAAGCCTTCGCTGACAGACGCCGCTTCTACCGCTTAGAAGTCAGTCTACGATAGCGAGCGAGAACGCTCGTCGAGTAATTAAAACCCAATCAGCCCAGAAAAATAAACAGGACAAAATTCTGGATCTTAGCTAAGATTAGGGAATGCAGTCAGCTTTTGAGGTCCCGACTCTTCCCAGAAGGCGAGGTTTTATCTCATTATTCACCACCGCCTCCAAGCCTAGTAACAGTGAAAACCACTTACTCTACTACGGCTACAGATACTATGATCCGGAGATGGGGAGATGGCCAAACCGGGATCCGGTTGAGGAAGAAGGTATAAGCCAGGGTAGGATTATTTTTGATTTTTGGAACGCCCGTACTCCGTATGAATCGTCTGCTGACGACTATTACGATAAATATAATTACCCTGGCGAAGGTGTGTTTGGGTCAAGCGTTAACAATGAATGCAATGGGGAATAGTGCTTTATTCAAAGATGAAAAACATGTTTCTTAGGTTGTTTTATTTTCTGTTAGGAGTCTTTTTCTTTGCTGGATTAAATTTAGTGTTCCCGGCCACGTCGGTGATTCCAAATTCACTTTATTTTGCATTGGTCTCTGCCGAAGACGAAATGACAGGAGAGTTGTTGAATCCAAGTATTAGAGATACAGACCTTTTCTTGGCTTTTCCAAAAGGACTTCATGCTGTGTTACGTTATCCATTTCCAGCCAAGGACGGTGGGACTCTTTTGCTTGGAGTTGGTAAAGGCGGCAAAGGAACAGAAGAAGTGATGATTGAAGTTAGCGGCTACGGTTCTAAATTAGTCACTTTTTCCAAAGTAAGTGGGAGGAATTCTATCAATGGTGAAGAAATACAACGGATTTTATTTACTGCTCGTGCAGACTGAGTTGTTAATTGTTGTTGCGTACCACTCGATAATTCCCCGCGCATCCACATGTTCTGACGATTTGTACAGCGGAGGCGCCCAAAAGAGTTTTTTGAAAAAGAAGGCCTCTTCTAATGCTTTCCGCACTGGCACTGGATGGCGGGAAGCGAAGGCCAGTTTGCTATGAGAGAGAGAGCCGTTTCGGGCAGATTTTTTGGTGAAAGGTGACTGGCCGATACGGGTGAGACCGTCTCCCGCGAGACGATCGTATAAAATGCTCGCTCTATTAGTCCATTTGGATCGTCCCAAGTCTGCACTGCTCCGTTACCGATGATCAAAGGTCCCAAAGGGGTGAAGGAATCTAGCGATTCTGAGCGCATTACCTGGTAATTGATCCCAGTAGTGGTAGGGATCGTAAGCTGAGGAGAAGAGGGCCCAAAGTTTAATCCCGGCTCGAGGGGAGTGACTGAGCTAAGCTCCAGTTCCCACCCGATATCTCGCAAGGCTGCAATGTCGAGATCAGTAGGAACGGCGAATTGATCGGCCGCTAGAGCACTGTTTAGGATTCGCATCATTCCGTGTTGCGCTTCGCCATGTTGCCGGCCAGCTACGGGGAGTGTTCTGCTGTCGGGGAGGAAGGTGGCCCAGTGAATTAGGTCGGGTAGTTGAGGAGCAGTGTTTTGGTTAGATTCACTGGCGAGAGCCCCTTGGAAACGGCCGTTTTCGATCAAGGTTTGCCAACTAGAAGTTGGGCTGAGTATCCCAAGTCCGAGGATATGACCGAGCTCGTGGAAGGCGACTGAGAGAAAGTCGATACCTGAATTGGCTATCGGATCTGTGGTAGAGAAGTTCCATGTTACATTTGAGTTAAAAAACATAGTCCCTCCCCATGGGGCAAAATCAGTTTGGCCAGTGGTGAAGGAATTATTAATGAACTGGGTCGCCCCTGCTTCTCCTCGACTAATCAATTGATTGAACCACGCGGTATTGGCTGGCGGGAGGAATTCGATCCCTCCTGGTCCTCCTTGCGCGAGTGCCGAAATACGCCTTCCCCCTACAAAAATGATAAGCGTATCTGCAGGGACGAGAAGATCGGTTTCATCAATCGCTGGAAGTTCTTGGTTGCTTTGATTGGGTTCACGGTATGTTGGCTGCCAGCTGAACTGGGTCCCTGGCTGGAAATTTGTGGGATCAATGGCTTCTAGCTCATCGACGATTAGATTTTCAAAGAATTCAGCAGCAGTTTCCAAGGCTTCGATGGCTCCTTCTTGTTCGAAAAATCCTTCAGTGTCCAAGTCGTAGCGGAAAACAATCTCAAGAGCCGAACTGGGAGCTGCCAGAAAGCCTGATAAGGCGATGAAGGAAGATTTAAAAAAATTAGACATTGTGATGATATTGAATGTACCTTGTTTTTGATAAAGGCCAAGGGGGCTTTTTGATTTACTCTTTTGAACTCAGGGTTGGTCGGTAGTATGAAGCTTAAGTTAGAACATATAGAGTTTTTCAGTAGATAACTTGCCAGACGATCTGCAGAGTTTCGAGTGGTTGATCGCCGTTTTGTGTTGGAGGCTGAGGAGAAGAAGCAGTTGCATGTCCTTTTGGAGGTCCCTTCGGATCGTAAGAAGGGAGAGTCGCTGGGGCTATCAGATGAGGAGCTTTTACAGAGACTGGGAGGGCGTTATTCCTACCGGATGCATTCATTGAGCGAGTTTTTTAAGAGGGTGTTGCCGCGTTTTACTTGTTGGTTTAATCGGAAGCATGGGTGGCGGTGGACGTTGTGAAAGTCCCGCTTTCGCAGTGTGATTGTGGAGGATGTGGCAGATTATCGCTGGAGTTCTTATGGTGAGGCGGTGGGAGGTGGCCGAGGAGAGAGGAGGCCGCGAAGGTCCTTTAAGGGTGCAAATTTTCCGATGTTTAGTTAAACTAAATTACTGGAAATAGCGCGTGATTTTAATTTTGGTGAGGGATCTTACTTCCATAGAGTGGGTTAGCGTTATTGACGACTAGAGACACCGCGTTTCCCTTGAAAGTCTCCATAAAAGGTCTAACATCCTATTGGGTTGTAAAACTCGCTAAACTTTATGAAATCATTAAAAGTAATCCTTCCTCTCTGCGTTGTTGCTCCAATTCACGCTGCGAACATCGCTTGGTCATCTGGCTCCGACTTTATCTCAGCCAATGGTCACACTAATATCTCAACAGTAGGGACCCACGTTCTGGCATACAATTTTGGAGGTGCGACTGCGACCGTGGACACAGGTACCGAGATGATTACTTTCGTTGAAAATCAGACAGCTTTTTCGAACAACTCGTTCTCTGTTGCTGGCAATAGCAATGTGACTTCTACAAGTGCGGCTTGGACAGGTATCATTCATCGTAATGACTTCAGAAATGCTAATAACCATGTCATCACTCTTTCTGGTCTAACGGTCGGTGATGCCTATCAGGTAGAATTATTTGCTTACGACAATAGAACTGCAGCTATTGGCAGCCGCATTCAGGTCTACACCGGTGGAACTGGCGTCTCGGGGGCATTTACCAATCAAGACGGTATTAGTGTGATCGGAGAATTCATCGCAGATGGAGCAACTCAAGATATTTCTATCTTTCAGGATCCAGGTGGTGGCCCTGCTGTAAATGCTCTTTCCTTACGTAACGTTCCGATCCCAGAGCCTTCTACTACGGTTCTTGGACTATTTGCTTCAATCTTCCTGATCCGACGTCGCCGTTAGATTTCGGGCAGTTCAAAGCCAGTTTAGAGGGGCCTATAATCAATTGAGGCCCTGAGAAATTGAAAGTATTCTGATGCTGCAGTCGGTCGCCTAGAGGCGGCCGATTTTGTTATGAGGGAAGCTGTGTTTCTGAAATCTCTTCAAGGAAATTTCTCAGTAGTATTTAGATGAATTTCTAACGAGTGAGTTAGAGTGAATGAGCCATTTTTGTGCAACTCTGATTTAAGCAATCCTGAGTGGTAAGGTGAGATTGTGGGTATGGATTGGATGGTATTTAAGGCGACTGTGCTCAGGGAGCTGCTAGATTACTTGGGTTATCAGGCCCATTTTGTGAAGGTGAGCAGTGCAGGAGGGTGGTGCCTTTTGGAATTCCAATTTTTGGTTTCCAACTTGGTCTGCCCTAATTGTCGATGTTAGCTACCTGCTCAGGAGGGCTGTAGGGGAAGAGGCCTATTTTTTAAGGGGGAGTAACTCGATAGACTTAAACTGAGTGGGGGAGGTTTCAGCCTGAATGGCGATGTAACCTGAGGTCAGAGGGCTTCCGTCATCGAGCTGGACGTGGTCATATTCACAAACGGTTTTTCCTTTTGCGATGTGTTTAAATTTGTCTCCACGAACTTCGATCTCGACGCTGACCCATTCATCACCATGCGTGGTGGGACCGCCGGTTTTGATGACGTGTTTTGTGTTTAGTTCTCCCTGCCAGTGAAGTTGGGTTCCGGGAGTGCAGATGTTGAGGGTGCCACGTTCACCTTTACCGAGACCGCCTAGGAGTTGGACTTCGATGGAGGTGGGGAAATCTTGATCTTTCTCGATGGTCTTGGGATCCTGGCAATGGAGCATGAAACCATTATTACGAGTGGCCCAGCCGGGGCCGTCTTTGACCTGCTCGCCGATGAAGCGATAGGTGGCTCTAATTTTATAGTGAGAGTAGGGAGTTTTCCAGAAGAGGTGGCCGAATTCTTTATTAAATTTTTCCCAATTTGAGTAGTCGATGGTGAGAAGCCCGTCTTTTACGATGAAGGTGTTTTTGTAGTTTTCACCTAGCTCAGAGCCGCTGAATTTAGGGGTCCAGCCCGTGAGGTCCTTGCCGTTAAAGAGGGGGATCCATTTTTCTTCTGCGACCTTAGAACTCTCTTTCTGGTCGCTGTGCTGGTCAGCGGGGAGAAGGCTGAAGGAGAGGGCGGCTATGGCGATGATTTTTAGCATAAAGTGACTCTAGGGAAGGTGGTGAATTTGGCAATCAGGAAGAAAATTCCGATAGGTTAGGCTGGGGTGAATCTTTTTCTAACGAGGGGGTAGGTGCAGATAGAGGAGATAATGATAGTGACGCTGCAACATACTGCGCCACACGGTGGTGGGCACATAGGCCCCAACGTTCGGG
>CALFVL010000022.1 GCA_937928425.1 uncultured Verrucomicrobiales bacterium | reverse complement strand
TGTTCTTCGTCTCGCGAGAGGGAAGTGCAAGGACGCTGGGTGAGATGGTGGATGTGGCGAGGATGCCGCTGATCCCGCTTTTAATTTTACAGGGTTTGATTCTTTTTGGGATGGGGACGGGGCAGGCGGCGGCGGGGATTACGACGGAGGCAGATGAGGGGGTGTTAGATTATCAGCGACTGGCTCCGATGACTCCGCTGGCGAAGGTGCTAGGTTATCTCTTTGGCCTTCCGATCCGTGAGTGGTTGCTCTTTGCGGCGACGATGCCTTTTACGCTATGGTCCGCGTGGAAGGGGGCAGTTCCGGCGGGGAGTATTTTACAGTTGTATGCGGTCTTTGTGATGGCGGCGATTTTGTATCACCTCACGGGCCTTTTGGCGGGATCGGTGATGAAGAATCGGCGCTGGGCTTTTCTCGCATCGACCGGGATGGTGTTTTTGCTTTATATGATGATCCCACAGGCGGCGAAATTTGGCCTCGTTTATTTAAAGTATGTGACGATTTATCCGGTTTTTAATGAGGTTTACCCTCACCTTCTGGGACGTTCTCTGGGGGATGCCGCCGAGTTGGTGCGGACGCTAGCGCCACAGGCGCGTTTCTTTGGTCTGAATTTACCGCAGTGGGTTTTCACTCTTATTTCTCAGGGGGTTCTGGCTTTCACGATGGTGATGATGTTATGGCGCAGGTGGCGAAGTGCGGATTGCCACTTATTAGATAAGGTGGGAGCGACGGGATTTTTCGCCTGGTTGCAGGTGATGCTTTTGGGGAATGCCTTACCTTTAATCACTTCTGGCGAGCTTTTTCCCTCACAGGAGCTGAATCGGCGATTCGGGCAGATTCTGAGACCTGAAGGAACTGGATGGCGCCCAGAGCCGGGCGAGGCGATGTTTATGATTGCACTTTATGGCTTAGTGACGCTGCTGGTGTTATGGTGGTTGGCTTTTTTAATTAGTCCGGTGAACCAGACTCAAGTGCGGGGGTGGCGGCGTGCGCGTAAGTTAGGTGAGTCCTATTTACCTCGTTTATCTGATGCGGCGACGGCGACTCCCTGGGTGTTACTCATGGCGGGGCTAGGGGCCGTGGGCTGGTTCATTTTTGCGAGAGAGTTGATGAACTCTCATTGGTATCCCGAGCTTTCTTTAATCGTGGTGACTCCGCTGGCGATGGGCCTAATTCTATTATGCGGGGGCTTGGGCTTACAGGCAGTGCTGGAGCGGTATGGCCGGAAGCGAGCGGTGCTTTTGGTGATCTTTACGGGGATTTTACCACTGATGTTGGCCGTTGTTATGGCGCTGAGTAGTGATGCTTTATCTTCTCCTGCAATCTGGATGGGCGGAATTTGCCCAGCTTTATGGCCATTCTATGGAACTGGCGTGTTTCTCTTAGATGGAACCATTCCCGATGAGGTGGCGGAGGAGCTGCCTTTGATCTTTTGGTTCGTGCAAGGAGTGGCCTTTATTTCGGTGCTCTGGCTCCTGTTCCAGCTCCGTAAGGCGCGTGCTGAGATAGCGAGAGGTCCCGAGGAGCCTCAGAGGACGATAGAAGGATGAGTGAAAGGGTCACTCGAGCGCCTCAATTTTTCTTTAGGCGACGTCAACAGTCTCAGAACGTTCACTAGCGCGCTCGAGGCTCTGGCGGAAGTTGTCGAGCATCTTAGACTCGCGCTTGAGCATGTTGATGATCGCGGCTTCTTCAACTTCGGTGATGAGCTCGCGATCACCTAAGAAGATGACGAGGTTCGCGATTTGGAGGGTCGCTCCACGAGCCCGGCCTACGAAGAGGGCGAATTCGGGCTTGGTCGGGCAGCTACTACCTTCAGCGAGGATGCTGGAGATCAGCATACTAGATTCACGCAAATGATTGGCGAAGGTTAGTTTTCCGAGGGTTTCGATGCCATCTGAGAGATCGGCAAGGCGGTGCCCAATCTCAGTTGCCATTTTCCATACCTCTAGGTTTTCAAATCGAAAGTCTGCCACGGAGGGGGAAATAGTTTAAAGCACTGATCTTGACAAGCTCGAAGTGGGTTTTGCTGATCTTCGATTGCCGAGAAGAGCGGAATTCATTAGTCTTCTGAAATGCTTGAATCTCCGTTGATCGCGACTCTTGAGGCAGGTGGGACGAAGATGGTGGCGGGTTTTGCAAAAGGGCCAGGTGAAATCCTAAGGCGCAAAAGGGTGAAGACGGAGGGGGTGGAGAAGACCTTAGCTCAATTGGTGGATTTTTTTAGGGTGGGGTCGCAGGACTTGGGGCTGCCGGAGGCCTTGGCTGTGGGTGCTTTTGGGCCGGTTAATTTAGACCGAGGGTCTAAGGATTATGGGACGATCGGGCAGACTCCGAAGGAGGGCTGGAGGGGGGTGAATCTTTTAGCTCCATTAAGAGAGCTGCTTGGTGGTCTGCCTTCAGTTGTCGAGACGGATGTGAATGCCGCACTTTTTGGAGAGCTTAGGTGGGGGGCGGCAAGGGGACTAAAGAGTGCGGCTTATCTTACGGTGGGGACTGGGATCGGTGGGGCATTGTTTATGAATGGGGACTTGATACGGGGAGTGGGACATTCTGAGATGGGGCACATGCGGGTGAGACGAGATGAGGTGGGTGGAGGTGCGAAGTTTACTGGCGTTTGCCCTTTTCATGGTGATTGCCTGGAGGGGATGGCGAGTGGATCTGCGCTGAGGGCACGCTGGGGAAGGGCAGCTGAGGAGCTGGGCACGGAGCATGTGGCTTGGGAAATAGAAGCAGATTATTTGGCGCAGGCTTGTGTGAACATTTTGATGATCGCGCCACCAGAACGGATCATTTTAGGGGGAGGCGTGATGGCGCAGGATTGGTTATTTCCTCTTATACGAACTCGATTGAAGGAGCTTTTAGGGGGCTATTTAGCCTATGATGAACTCGGTGGAGACTTGGGCTCTTTTGTCCTCCCCCCGCTGCTGGGAGAGGATGCAGGCCTGCTGGGCTGTGTCGCCCTAGGGCAAGCTTTACTCAAGGGGTGAGGGGGCCGCTGCTTGTCCTGATTTCATTAAGGTGTTTTTTCCCTTGATGACGGGCGATGAGGAGGCCCGCGATTGCACCACCGAGGTGACTTTCCCAGCTAATGTCTGAGTTACGGGGAAGGATGCTAAGTAGGCTCCCGCCATAGAAGAGGCCGACGAGACTAGAGATGATAATATTACGGGGGGTTCTTTGGTAGAAGCCGGAAGCTAAGAGGAAGCTCAGGTAGCCGAAGACGAGGGAGCTGGCGCCGAGATGGTTCGTCCCAGATGCGCCGATGAGCCAGACGAGGAGGCCGGCGAGGAGTGCGGAAGTGGTGGAAACGAGGATGAGGTTCCGCCATCCTTGGGTGAGGATGGCGGCGCCGAGGGCGAGGAGGGAGAGGGAATTTCCTAGAAGATGGCTCCAATCCGCATGGAGGAAGGGGGCAAAGAGGAGATTGGGCAGTTGTGAGAGGCTTCGCGGGTGGATGCCATGGTTCTCGAGTGAGTTCTGAAGGAGAAGTTGATCTGCGAGCTCGATGAGCCAGAGCAGAAGGATGAAGTAGCCGAGGTGTTTTAGTCTCTGGAGGTAGCTGCTTTTTGGGTGGGTTGAAGGGCCCGGTGGCATGGGTCCTGACTAGGATAGATTGGTGGGGAGGTGCTGCCAGCAAAATTGGAGCTTGGAGAGAAGGTGGATTTGCTCGCTCGCTGGGCGAGTCCTTCGAGATGCTGAGCGACGGCGTGGAGGCTGCTGTCTAGGGTGGAGGTGCCTGCGGTGAGGCCTATTTTTTTTATTCCAATGAGCCATTCTTCGCGAATTTCGGACGCTTGGGTGATGTGATGTGCTTTACAGCCGAGCTTGCGGGCGGTGCGGGCGAGTTGGGCTGTATTGTTAGAGTTTTTTCCTCCGATGGCGAGGATGAGGTCGGCAGCGGTGCAGAGCTCGATTAGGGAATTTTGGCGATCTTTGGTGGGCTGGCAAACGGTGTCATAGAAGACGACTTCTACTTCAGGGCGCTGTTTCCGGACCTCTTGAATTAGGGCGCGAACGTGGTCGATCGCTTGGGTGGTTTGGGAGATGATGCCAATGCGTTTTACGTGGGGTATCTTCGGGATGTCATGTGGATGGAGGATGACGCGGGCGTTCGGAAAGTCTCCTTGGAGGCCGCGGACTTCGACGTGCCCTTCTTGGCCGATGATGACGGGGAGGTATCCTCGGGAGACGAGCTGGGCGAGTTTACGATGGGCGACTTTCACGAGGGGGCAGGTGGTGTCGGTGATTTGGTAGCCAGCACTCTTCCAGCGCTTTCGGTCACGGTCTGCGGCTCCATGAGCGGTGATGATGACGTTTGGAGTGGGCGCAGAGAGGGAGGTGAGATCTGCGTTCTGAGCTCCTTGCTCGCTGAGTCTGGATGTGACGCTGGGATTGTGCGCAAGTTGGCCTAAGATGGTGGCGGGTTTTTCACTCAGGAGAGTCTCGGTGGTGCTGAGAGCTTGGCGGACGCCAAAGCACATGCCGCTGTGTTTCGCGATGAGGATCTGGTAGCGAGGAGTATGGATGCTTTTCATAAGAGACTCTAAGCTGGCACGGCTTTATGGAGTCTTGATGAAGGGGGGGAGAAGAATGGGTGAATTTAACGGGGCTGGAGGGTGTCTTGAAGGAGGCGGTAGGTGGAGGTGGGGAGGCTGGAGTTCTTAAGTTGGCGGAGGTGGCTGCGTGCTGGTGCGTGCTGGCCGAGGAGGGCAAGAGCGAGAGCTTGATCCGCGATGAGGGTGAGGTCTGGCTGGTCTGGGCGGAGGCGGGTGGAAATTTCCGCCAGAGCGCGGCGAAGGTCGGCATGTGCTCGGACGGTATCGCGGTGGATGAGGGCGGCGCGGGCGCGGCGAATGAGCCAGGAGGAGAGGAAGCGGGAGGTGGCGAGTTCTTGCTCGATGATGGGGAGGCAGTCTCTAGTAAGGCCAGCGGTGAGGGCTGCGTCAATCCAGTTGTTCCTTAGTACGATAGAGTTAGTACGTTCCCACGCTTTTTTGAGAATGGTGGCAGCTTGGGAGTGTTTACCGAGGCTGCTGAGGACTTGGGAGTGGAGTAGGTCTAGGGCGGGGTTTTTGTCATTCAGGCGATATTTTTGGAGCCCTTGACAGAGTAAGAGGGAGACGGTGGGAAATTGCGCCTCGGCGTAGTACTGGGCGAGAAGGTAGGTGGCTTCGAGCTGCTGGGTGTGGCCATGTGCGAATCCTGCGTAGCGTTTGATGAGAGCGAGTTTTTCGGGGGAGGCCGCTGCGCTTAGCTGGATGAGCGAGGTGATGGCGAGGTGATGATGTGGCTGGAGCTGGAGGGCTGCTTGGAGGTCTTCGATAGCGTGTTGCTTCTCTCGGAGGGCGCGGTATTCGAGGGCGCGCTGGAGGTAGAGTTCTGAGCTGGGCTCTTGGGCGATTTTTTCACTCAGGCCGTGGATGATTTCTGAGATGTCGGTATGAGCAGAGGCGCTTAGGGATAGGAGGAGGTAGAGAAGGGTGTGGCGCAGCATGTCTTACTTCTGGAGGAGGAGTTGGGGGTGGAGGCTGAAGTCGGAGCTGTGAAGATTGGCATTATGTCCTTCTATCGCGAGGACGTTTGCGCCTCCGGGTTTTAGGAATTTTGAGGCTTCTTTAAGGGGGAAGTCGTGAAATTTTTTCGAGACTTCATGAGAGGTGATTCCTTCCACGCTGGGACCGTGACCTTTTTCAATTCCTTGGCGGTGGATCTCGTGGCCGTTGAGGTAGGCGATGAAGGCGTCATCGTAGGAGATGGAGAGGCTAAGTTTGTCGGGCTTGGCGTCCTTTGGGAGTTCGAATTCGTGGCGGATGTAGAGGGTGGTGAATTTCCCCTTCATGTTGATCTCGGTGCTATCGTCTCCATCACTATACCCGAAGCCGGCTTTTCCTTTTTTCCAGGATGAGGTGTCGTAGCCGAGGGTGGTCCACTCGTTGGTATTACCACTAGGGTGTGTGCCGCCGAGGTAGGTCCATTCGGCATTCTGGGGGATGAGTTTTAAGGCGTTTTTTTTTGAGTTGGGGGCCTTTTTTCTGCGCTTGGGGGTGAAGGCTTTGGCCTGCCATGGATCGAGGACGGGACTGTGGGTGATGGTGCCACTTTTATGAATGGCGAAGGTGTCGATGATTTTACCTTTTGAGTTCAGCATTTCTCCGGTGATGGTCTCTCCCTGAATGGTGATAAGGCAGGAGCCATGATCTAGGCTGATGCTACGCATGAGGGGGTGAGTGCCTTTACGGCGGTTGCTCGTGCCACCGTGGCCGGTGACGATGGCGATGGTGCCGTTGTTCGGTTGCAGGCCTTCGCTTTTTTTATAGGGGCCATCTCGCTCGGGGTGGCCGTCTCCATCGTCAAGAATGACACCGTCTGGAATGGAGGGGGTGTGGTAGGCTCCGTTTATGAGCATGGAACGTTCGTAGATGTGGGAGTGGCCGTTAAAGATGAGGTCGACTCCGCCGCTTTCGAGTATGGGCATGATGTATTCACGCATTTCGATGAGCTGGCCTTCTTTATCAGAGTCGTGAGATCCCTTGGTGTAGGGGGGGTGGTGGAAGAAGGCGACGAGGAACTTGGCTTTGGTCTTCTCTAGGTCAGCTTTAAGCCACTGGGCCATTTCGCCACTGGGACGGCGGTCAAGGTCATGAGAGTCGAGACAGATGAAGTGAACTTGGCCGAAGTCGAAGGAGTAGTAGGCTTCTCTACCGGAGGGGAGGCCACCAGCTTCTGCATTGGTGGGGCAGATGTAGGCATCGTAGTAAGGGCCGATGCCGCTCGCGCCTTTTGAGGTGCGCCCTTCGTGATTTCCCATGGAGGGCCAGCAGACGACGTTACGGAGGGTGGGCTCATACATTTTAAAGAAGCGGTCACTGAATTCTTTATTGGTGCCAGAACGGTAGGCCATATCGCCGACGTGTAGGTAGAGATCGAGCTGGCGTTTTAAGGAGCGGTTGTGGTCGACCATGGCTTGGTGGACTTGTGCTTGAGCTTGGCCTCCGGTGCCTGAGTCACCGACGACCCAAAAGTAGACGGGAGCGTCTGATCCTGGGGTGGGGTTGGTTCTGAAGTGGTAGGATTCATCAGCGGGGGTGAGGCGGGTGTCGCCATCATAGATGGCGTAGTAGTATTTGGTGGCGGGTTCGAGGTGGCTGAGGGTGGCCTCGAACTGGCGAGTCTGGGCGGGGGCGTCCTTAAACAGGGCATTTTTTTTCCCGAGTGAGGGGTGGGTCTTGGTTAGGATTTTAGTAGCTGGGGTAGCGAGTTCATCTAGGCTGGTGCCGTAGAGAACGCGTGCGTTTAGATCTTTCTGGCTGCGCCAGACGATGTGGATGGAGTTATGGGTGGCGAGTTGGAGGTAGGGCTGCCTTGAAAAGGCCTCGATGGGCTTGGCAGAGGTGAGGAGACCAGTGAGGAGGAGAAGTAGGAAGATCTTCATGGAAATTGATCAGGAGTGTTAGGAGTTTTAAGGATTTGGCAATTGTGATTGTAAGTTTGACGTGGTGGGAGGGAGAAGGCTATCTAGGGACCGGTTATGAAGGTGTTCATTTTTTCTTTTATTTGTGTCGGTGCGATGTGCCTGACTTCTTGTGGACTTTTAAGAACGGCGACTCAGGTCCCCTTACGAGCATTGCAGACGGTGACTCGGACCGCAGGATTTGGTCTGGAGAGTAGTGAGTCTGAGCAGAAAGGGGAAGAGGTGAAATTTGAGCAGGTGCAGGAGGGTTTTAAACCTTAGTTTATAGATGCTGTTTAGCGGTTTCTGGGAGGGGTGGCCCTAGCCTCTTCTCCCTCGGCGGCGGGTGGTGACACGTTGTTGCTGTTCTTCGTTTAAGCCGCTGTTTTGGAGCCACTCTCTTGCGGCTTCAGGGTCTTGGCGGAAGAAGGTGCGGCCGGTTTCCATGAGGGCGTTGGTGCGGGTGGCTTCATCACGAATGGTGCCAGCCCATTCGATGCCGACTCGGGGATCATCTTGGGCGACGCGAGTGGCGAATCCGTATGCGGCAAAGTCACGTTCGGGGGAGTCGCTCATGCTGCTAAGACGGTCCGCTGCGGCGGTGGGGTTTTCTTGGGCCCATTCTGAGAAGGAGGCACGGAGGGCACGGTTCTTACCATCGCTGGGAGGGAGGGTGTGCGCCCATTCTAGAGTGGCGATGGGGTCCTCATCCGCATACTGCTGCGCGATCCGCGAGATGGCAGTGTCTTGCATTTCTCCTGCGGGGATGGAGCTGGCCCAAGCAGCAGCCTCGGCAGGTTCTCCAGAGCGGAGGACTTGACGGGCGATGAGGTCGATGAGTCTGCGGGATTCGGGATCACCGGCTTCTTGCTGATCCAGAGCGAATTTTACGGCGAGGTTGGGATCAGCCTCAACAAGTCCGTATACGGCACCCCACTTGAGTCTTGTGCTGTTCTTTTCTTCTGGGCTGAGGCCATCAAAGTAGGCGAGGGCAGCACTAGGTGAGGCGGAGGCCCATCCAGCGAAGGTGGAGGCGGTGTCACGTTCAGGGGTTTCTAACCCGTTCAGGACGGCATTTTCTCCAGCTAGGGCTCCCCAGGCGTAGTGAAATTCGCGGAACTCTTGGCTGTTATGGCCGAGGTGGAGAATTTGCTCGCGCATGAGGAGGGCATTTTCAGGGCTGAGATGTTTTAGGATTTGGGAGAAGGCTTCACGACGTGCTAGGGGGCCTTTCGCGGATTTTAGATTAAGACCAAGTTGGCGGATCTCGTTCTCGTTGAGGGGGGTGTTTTGTGCTGAGGAGGAGGTGGAGGAAGTGGCTTTTTTTAGTGGGTTCTGTGTGGTGGAGTGGTTTGTGGAGCGTGACGAGAGTGAGGAGGGGGAGTTTTGCGCTTGGAGGGTCGTGTCTTGCTCTGGTGACTGGGAGGACCTAGAGCCTAGGGCGTATGCGGCAATGGCGATGAGGCTCCAGAAGAGGTGGGGGAGGAGGGACTTTTTCATGATGGGAAGATGGTAATCAGATATTAACGTTCAGGACGGGTGGTTTCTATCGGAGGGGGTGGTTTATTTATGATGTTTTATGGGACGGGGGTGTTTTTCTTTTTTTGGAGGACGAGGTAGTTGCGGACGTTTTTGTTAAAAAAGGAGCGTTTCGTGATACCGCCGCCTGGGATGATGCTGGAGGCCCAGAGATCACTGGAGGTGCCGCCATCGAGATTCAGGGCGTGGGTGATGTGGAAGTCAGGGAGGGGTTGTGCTTTTAGGTTATTTGAGAGGCCTTGGAGGGTGGCTGAGCTGGCGTGAACGATTCCGAAGTGGTTTTTACCGTCCCAGATGAGGAGGGAGCGGGGGCGGGAGTTTTTTACAGAGAGGCCGGTGAGGGGCTGGCCGGGCCAGAGGAGACGGGGTCCGCTTTGGAGGAGTTCAGAAGATTTTGTGTAGTTTTTTCTGGAGGATAGGGTGAGGTTCTGGGCGTCTAGGATGCCGGTTCCGAGGAAGGAGGATGAGTTAAATGATCCCCGTGCTTCGCCGTTGGTGATGACAAGGCCGATGGGCTGGCCATCTGGGGTGAAGAAGCCTCCGTTGATAGCGGCTAGGCTGCCTTTGACAGTGCTGGCTGCTTCTGAGGCGCTGGTGAACTGGGAGCCGGGGCCTTGCTTTTGGTCGAGGACTTTTAGTTTATGGTCTCGGCGGTCGAAGGTGACGGCGGTGAAGGTGGTGCCATTTAGGGAGGTGGTGTAGACTTTTAGGGGGTGTTTCGTGATGGTGGCCGGGCTTGGGGAAGTTTTTATGCTGGAGGGGACGGGCTTAGGGGGGGTGGCGGGCGGAAGTTTGGCCGGACTGGGTGAAGGTGAGGGCGGGGGAGTCTGGGCGAGTGGGCTAGAGATGGAGCAGGAGTTTAGAAGGATGATGAGGGGAAGAAGGAGGGGGGCTTTGGAGAGTGCTTTCATTTGATTGCGCTTGCGAGCAGGGTTTGGAAGTTAGGAGGAATTTCTTCTCGGTCAACGATGGCGGTTTCGACCTCAGAGAATCCTGATTGGGTGATCATTTCGGCGAGTTCGACCTCGGAGAAGCCAAGCCAGGTGTCGAAGTAGAGTTCACGGGCTTTTTCGAAGCTGTGTTGGAGGAGGTCAAGGATGATGAGGCGGCCGCCGGGCTTGAGGATGCGATGGGCTTCACGGATGGCCTTGAGGGGGTTTTCGGCATGGTGCAGGGCTTGGGAGAAGATGGCAAGGTCGATGGAGTGGTCGGTGATGGGGGGGGCCTCGATGTCGCCGAGGCGGTATTCGAGGTGTGGAAGTTGGTTTTCTTTGGCGAGTTTTTTTCCGAATTCGACCATTTTTTCTGAGCTGTCGATGGCGATGACTTTTTTAGCGCGTTGGGCGATGAGTTGGGAGAGGGTGCCTTCACCGGCGCCGAGGTCTGCGACGGTGTCATAGTTTAGGATTTTTAGCATGGCTTCGGCGAGGCCTTTCCATGAGCGGCCTGGGACGTATTCGCGGCCGAATTTTCCGGCGAGGTCATCGAAGTAGGCTCTGACTTGGTCTTTACGTTTCCGGATGATGTGGCGGAGGGAGCGTCGGTCTTTTTCTCGCTCAGGGAGTTCTGGACCGGCGTTATTTACGATGTTTTTTAGCTCAGGGGGGATTTGGGCGGAGTAGATGTTATTTTTTCCGGAGCGTTGGTCAGTGACGAGGTTTTCTTTTTTGAGGAGTGAGAGCTGGGTGGAGATGCGCGATTGGCCCATGCCGAGGATTTGTTGGAGCTCTGCGACGGAGAGTGGTTCTTCCCCTAAAAGCAGCAGAATACGCATGCGTGTAGGGTCTGAGATCATTTTAAGTGAATTGAGAATTGACGGCATGTGAGAGCGGATTAGGTTCGTATCAACAAATCGCGATTTGACGATATCAAAATAAATTTATGAGTAAAAGTTTCATTTTCTCCTCGGAGTCAGTTGGTGAGGGCCATCCTGACAAAGTTTCGGACACAATTTCCGATGCCATTTTGGACGCCTGTTTAGGGGTGGATAAGAATAGCCGGGTGGCTTGTGAGACTTTTGTGAAGTCGAATCAGGTGGTGGTAGGAGGTGAGATTACGATTCCGAAGATCGGGGCGAAGCCGATCGGTGAGGTGATTAATGTGGAGAAGGTGATTCGGGATGCGATCCGCGAGATTGGTTACACGAATGATGATGATGTGTTCCATGCGGATCGGGTGTTCGTGTGTAATTTTCTGACGAGTCAGTCGGCGGATATTGCGCAGGGGGTAGATGCTGCTAAGGCGAAGGGGAAGAAGACGGAGGAGCAGGGTGCTGGTGATCAGGGGATCATGTTCGGCTATGCTTGTGATGAGACTCCGGAGTTGATGCCTGCTCCGGTGATGTTTGCGCATCGCTTAGGCCGGAAGCTTACTGAAATCCGTAAAGCGGGCCGGCAGGCGAAGTGGTTAAGGCCTGATGCGAAGTCGCAAGTGGCGGTGGAGTATGTGGATGGGAAGCCGGTGCGGATTGTCAATGTGGTGATTTCTACTCAGCATGCAGCTGGGGTGGATCATAAGACGATTGAGGAATTCTGCATCGAGAAGGTGATTAAGAAGGTTCTGCCGAAGAGCCTCCTTACTAAGGATACGGAGTATTTGATTAACCCGACTGGTCAGTTTGTGATCGGGGGGCCTCAGGGTGATTCTGGGCTGACAGGCCGCAAGATTATCGTGGATACCTATGGTGGGAGCGGCCGTCATGGCGGTGGTGCTTTTTCTGGTAAGGATCCTTCTAAGGTGGATCGCTCAGCGGCTTATATGGGGCGTTGGGTCGCTAAGAATGTGGTGGCTGCTGGTCTAGCCTCAAGGTGTGAGATCCAGTTTGCTTATGCGATCGGCCATCCGGAGCCTTTGAGTGTGCACATTGATTCATTTGGCACGGGGAATGATGATGAGATTTTAAAGGCAGTGTTGAAGGTGTTTTCTTTCAAGCCTGCTGACATCGTGAAGCAGCTGGGGCTTCTTAAGCCGATCTACTCTGCTTCTACGAACTATGGGCACTTTGGAAAAGAGGATGCAGACCTTCCATGGGAGAAGGTGAACAAGGTGGCTGCGCTAAAGAAGGCGATCAAATAAACATCTCATTTAAAATTAAGATTCAATGTCAGATTACAAAGTGAAAGATATCGGCCTTGCGGGCTACGGGCGCAAGGAACTGGACGTGGCTGAGCATGAGATGCCAGGCTTAATGGCGACTCGTGAGAAGTATGGTCCTGCGAAGCCTCTCGAGGGAGTGCGGGTCATGGGCTCCTTACATATGACGATCCAGACTGCGGTGCTGATGGAGACTCTGCGTGAGGTGGGTGCGGATGTGCGCTGGTGTTCTTGTAATATTTTTTCAACGCAGGATCATGCGGCTGCGGCGATGGCTGAGGCTGGATATCCGGTGTTTGCTTGGAAGGGCGAGACGCTGGAGGAGTATTGGTGGTGCACATGGCAGGCATTGCGCTTTCCTAACCCTGCGGGTGGAAATCCTCTGGGGCCTCAACTGATCGTGGATGATGGGGGTGATGCCACCTTACTAATCCATAAGGGTTATGAGTTAGAGGATGGTTCTGACTGGGTCAATGAGCCAGCTGCTTCTACTGAGGAGGCGGTGATTAAGGATCTTTTAAAACAGATTCATGCTGAGTTTCCGGGAATTTTCCACGAGTGGGTCCCTGAGTTAAAAGGGGTTTCTGAGGAGACCACGACTGGAGTGCACCGCCTCTATCAAATGCAGCGTGATGGGAAGCTTCTCTTCCCCGCGATTAATGTGAATGATTCGGTGACGAAGTCGAAGTTCGATAATCTCTATGGCTGCCGTGAGTCACTGGTAGATGGAATTAAGCGTGCGACTGATGTCATGATTTCCGGTAAGGTCGGAGTCGTCTGTGGTTATGGTGATGTGGGTAAAGGCTGTGCGCAGGCTCTCCGTGGTCAAGGTGCGCAAGTGGTGGTGACTGAGGTGGACCCGATCTGTGCGCTCCAGGCTGCGATGGAGGGTTTCCGCGTTCTGACAGTGGAAGATACTCTCGGGTGGGGAGACATTTATGTCACCACCACGGGTAACTTTAATATCATCCGGGCGGACCACATGGATAAGATGAAGGACCAAGCAATCGTCTGTAACATCGGTCACTTTGATAATGAGATCCAGATCGCTGAGCTTGAGGCTCTGGACGGGGTGGAGAAGCTTAATATCAAGCCTCAGGTGGATAAATACACCTTTAAGAGCGGGAATAGTATCTATATGTTAGCCGAAGGACGTCTCGTGAACTTGGGCTGTGCGACTGGGCATCCGAGTTTCGTGATGAGTAATTCTTTTACGAATCAGACGCTGGCACAGATTGCTCTTTGGGAGTCAAAGGATACCCGTGAGATCGGGGTGGAAGTTCTTCCGAAGGAACTCGATGAAGAGGTGGCCCGCTTGCACCTAGAAAAAATCGGCGCGAAGTTGACTAAGCTCACTCCAGAGCAGGCTGATTACATTGATGTGAGTCCTGAGGGTCCTTTCAAGCCCAGCCACTATCGCTATTAATCTTTTTAGAAGGGCAGGGCTTTTACACCTGTCTTTGGAGCCAGTTCAAGAGCCGCACCTTCTGGGGTGTGGCTTTTTTTTAGAGTGTGATCTGGGTTCCGGTATCGAGAGAGCGGCGGCCCGCTTCTAAGATGGCGGTGGTCGTGCGGGTGCTCTGAATACTCGCGAGGTTCCCATCTTTTCTTAAAATAAAATCAGCAATGCTTTGATAGCCGTAGCAAGACTGGCCGGCGAAGTTTCCATTCGCATCTGGGGTGTAACGGAAGAAGAGGGGATTCGGAGACTGGTAACCGAGGTGGTCTGAGGAGAAGTGATATCCTCGGTGTGCTTGGTCGATACGAATTTCTCCATCGTGGTGAAGGGCGAAGAAGCGCTGCTGGGAGTGGACCTCCGCAGTGGGAGCAGTCCATGCTGAGGTGTAGATAGCCGTGCCCATCGTCCCGCTACGATTTTCCCAATTCACCATGAGGGTGATGGAGTCCTCGGTAGAGAGTCCGCGGGCCTGAGCCACTCCGGTAGAGGAAGAGGCGATGACAGAGAGGGGGCGGGCGCGCTCTGCGAGGGTCCAACAGTGAAAGTCGATGTGGTGCGAG
>CALFVL010000021.1 GCA_937928425.1 uncultured Verrucomicrobiales bacterium | reverse complement strand
GCCGAGCGAGCACCGCTACGGCATGAATTACGGCCTCACCCTCAGCCTCTGGGACTACCTCTTCGGCACCGCCTACATCCCACATGATGGACGGGACATTCCACTGGGCTTCTCGGGCATGAAGACCTTCCCTAAGACCTTCATCGGTCAGAGCCTCCACGGATTCCGCAAGAACCGGCCTAAGAAATAGGAAAGACCTTCCGGGGGGAAATCCACTCAGGCCGTGGGGGACGAGAAGCTTAGAAGCCAAGACTTTACTGCCTCCTATCTGCACTTCGTTTAGATCGGTATGGTTCCCGGTAAACTGTGTAATTGGCTCATCTTCTCTTTACATCAGGTGGCAAGAATAGCCTTTGCGTCAGCTGAATGAGGGAAAAGAGAGGTTTGGCTTTGGCGCACGTAGGAGTCTCTTTTCTAAAGAGAAAAAGCTGGTAGGGCCGCAGGGACTTGAACCCTGGACCAAAGGATTATGAGTCCTCTGCTCTAACCAACTGAGCTACAGCCCCAGCTTTTTTCGCTACGGGGGGGAAGTAAGCATAGGGAGGAGGGGCAGGCAAGCACAGTTCCATTCTACACTTTCACAAGGCTTGCGGAAGGGTGGCGGGGGGTGCATGGAGGGTGGGTGAATTTTGCGCTGATCATGCAGGCTATTCTTCCTGTTTACCTTTTGGTGGGGGTGGGGCTGGTCTTGCGGCGCTTTAGGGTGGTGACGGCGGAGATGGAGAAGGGGATGATTAGGCTGGTGATTCACTGTCTTTATCCCTGCCTTATTCTTGATAAGACGCTGGGGAATGAGCTGGTTCAGCAAGTCGATGTGTTAGGCTGGGGAGTGGGGCTGGGCTTCGGGCTGGTGATCTTAGGGATGGGGCTGTCTTACGTGATGGCCTTAGTGCTGGGGCTAAGGCCAGGGAGTGGACGGCGCACGTTCTGTCTGGCGGCGGGGGTGCAAAATTACGGTTATATTGCGATTCCTCTTCTGGCGGCGCTTTTTGTCTTAGGTGGTGATGATGGCGTTTTAGGGGTTTTGTTCATTCATAGTCTGGGGGTGGAGATTGCGATTTGGGTGGTGGGGGTGATGGTGCTGAGTGGTTCGATTTTTGGGAATTTTAAGCTCTTAGTCAGTGGGCCTACGGTATCGGTGATTCTGGGGGTGCTTCTTTCGTGGACGGGAGGGTGGCAGTTTTTTGAGGCTTCAGGAGGAGGGATTCTGGGTGCGGGCTTACGACAGGGGATGTCTTGGCTGGGGGCGTGTGCTTTTCCGATGGGGCTTATGTTAATCGGCGCGACGATGCATGATCTCATTGGGAAGGAGAAAATTTCGCCAAAAATCGCGCTGGGGTCCTGTGTGGTGAGACTGCTGGTGATGCCTTTTGTTTTTTTAGCGGCGGCGAGGTATCTGCCTTTGATCGAGGAGTTTAAGGAGGTGTTGGTGATTCAGGCAGCGATGCCGGCGGCGGTGAGTCCTATTCTGGTAGCGCGCCATTATGGTGGGAGTCCGGGGGTGGCAGTGCAGGCGGTGCTGGCGACTTCGCTTCTGGCTCTGGTGACGATGCCGCTGTGGATTTCTTATGGGATGCGTTTCGTCTTTGGTGAAAGCGTGTGATTGCAATCGGGAGAAATTACGAAAAGATAGGGGCATGAGAATCGGTTTTTTGCTCTCTTCGTTTCTGGTCCTCGCTGTGTGTGCTGAGGAGAAGCAGACGCTGCGCGGGCACGTCTTCGCGTGGCCTTTTAGTGAAGTTGCGGAGATGCAGCCACGGGGTGGATCGACGCAGGGGAGTGAGGTGGAGCTGGATGAGGCGGCCTCGCTGAACTGGAAGCGGCTGCAGGAGGAAACGGCGACGGATTATGTGAAGGATGCACAGGCGATTGTGGCTCTGAGTGGGAGTTACCGGGTGAGTTTTGATTTTCTGGAGACGATGGGTTTTAAGGAGGGTTATACACCGCCGAAGCCTTATTTTTCTTGGGGGACGGAGCATGTGCAGGTTTTAGCTTTAGAGCCGGATTTCATCAGTCTGCAGCATAGTCTGGTGATGTATTTTAAGGATAAGGATGGGAAGGAGAGTGGGCCGATGGTGATGAAACATTGGCGACAGGACTGGAGCTATGAGGATGCTGATTTACATACTTACCAAGGGAGGGCGACTTGGGCCCGTGAGCAGAAGTCGGCGGAGGAGGTGCAGGGGAAGTGGACTCAGGCGGTCTATCAGGTGGATGATTCTCCACGCTATGAGGTCTTAGGGGAGTGGGTGCATGAGGGTGGGGTATCCACGTGGAAGAGTGAGCGCTGTTGGCGGCCTTTACCACGGCGGGAGTTCTCAGTAAGGGATGATTACGATGTTCTCCAAGGGGTGCATGAGTTGACGATTACGCCGACGGGCTGGGTCCACGTTCAGAGAAACCAAAAACTCGCGCTCGCTGAGGACGGGAATCATAAGATGGTGGGGAAAGAGCTAGGGGTGAATCGTTATGAGCGTATTCTCAAGCCATCACTCTTAGCTGCTGAGGAGGCTTTAGAGAAGAGTGGGGAGTATTGGGCTGAGGTGCGCGAGATGTGGGCGGAGGTGTTCGAGAAAAATGAGACCTTTTCGCTGCGGGCGATGGTGGATGAGAAGAAACTTTTCCAAAAACACTTCGCTTATGCGGGACAGTTAGAAAGGTCTGAGGAGCCTTATGATGCCGTAAAGGGACGGGCGCACGCTCGCGAGACGATCGCAGAGTTCTTGCAAGTTGGAGGGGCTAAGGAGGGGGCGAAGTATTAAAGAGGGGGAGGATGGGAATGGCTAAACTCACTGTGATCTGTGGACCGGCGGGGGTGGGAAAGAGCACGTATGGGCGGAAATTGGCCTCGGAGAAAAAGGCCTGCTTTCTGGATAGTGATACGGTGACTGAGCCAGTGGTGAGAGCCGGTATGGCGCTGGGTGGGTATGATCCTGATGATCGTGATTCTCTGGTGTATCGCAGGGCATTCCGGGATGCGGTGTATGAGTGTCTTTTTGCGACGGCGGCTGAGAACCTCCCTGAAGTGGAGGTGGTGATGGTGGGGCCTTTTAGCAGTGAAATCCGTGATCCTAATTTCCTGTCTGATCTTAAGAAGCGCTTTCAGGTGGAGGTGAAGGTGATTTTTTTGACCTGTGATGAGGCTTTAAGAAAGGAGCGGATTGAGAAACGTGGGAATCCTCGTGATGCTGGGAAGTTGAGAGATTGGGAAAGTTACTTGGCGATGACGGAGGTGAGGCCGCCGGTCTTTCCG
Source organism: uncultured Verrucomicrobiales bacterium (assembly GCA_937928425.1). GTDB lineage: Bacteria > Verrucomicrobiota > Verrucomicrobiia > Verrucomicrobiales > Akkermansiaceae > SW10. The sequence continues at coordinate 47,266 of CALFVL010000021.1, read as the reverse complement.
CATGAGTGTGTGCGAAGTTCTTAACGCTTGCGCAGGGCTAGGCAGGGGCGTATTCACCTTAGCATGTGGCTTTGGTCAAAGTTATCCGCAGTGAAATGGGAGGACGCTTGGGAGGAGCGTTTTTACGGAAACCCTAACGCGGTAATCACTGAGATAAAGGGGGGTAAGACGATCCGAGTGGAGGTTTATGGTGAGAGCAAGACTGAGGTGGAGGCTATCCAAGAACTCTTTGGCGGTTCCGTGCGGGAACTGAAGTCACGGAACTGGGTGGCGATGAGCGCGCCGAAGGGGGAGCCTCTGATGATTCGTGATCGCTTGGTGCTTTCTCAGGTGGAAGTTGATCCAGAGCGTTTTCCTGATCGGGATGTGATTGTGGTGCCACCTGAGATGGCTTTTGGCACGGGAGATCATCCGACGACGGCGACTTGCTTACGCCTGCTGGTGGATCATGCGCGTGGGTTAGATCCGGGGTGGAGTTTTCTGGACTTAGGAACAGGGAGCGGGGTCTTAGCGATGGCTGCGAAACATCTAGGAGCGGGCGAGGTGCAAGCCTTCGACTATGACGGGAAGGCCGTGGAGGTGGCTCAGCTGAATATTGAGCGTAATAAACTGCCCGAGATTAGGGTCTTCGAGGAGGATGTTTTTAAATGGGAGAATGAGACGCGCTTTCGGGTGGTGGCGGCGAATCTTTTTTCCACGGTGCTACTGGAGGCTTTACCGCTGATCGCGCAGTGGATCGTGAAAGATGGGCATCTGATTCTCTCGGGAATCCTCGCAGAGCAATGGGAAGAGGTTTGTCAAAAGGCCGAGAGTTGTGGCTTTGAACTCTTAGAGCAGAAACAGATCGGAAAGTGGGTTACGGCGAGTTTTCATGCCGCGTGATTTTTTTTGGCTAAAAAAACGATTGGTAAGACTCATTTACCTTGCAAGCTGAGCGGTCGCTGGTCAGAAAAAGCGCGCTCCTCGGGGAGAAATGCGCAAACTGCCTCCATTGATGTTTTTTTTCCCGGTTTATAGGGGTTAAACAAGCTACAAAAATCATGGATAGTCTTTCTCAACGTGTTACCTCAGTCACTCCTTCTCTGACCCTTTCTGTTACGAACCAAACGAAGGCCATGCGCGCTGCTGGCGAAGAGATTTATGGCCTCGCCGGTGGTGAGCCTGATTGCGATACCCCGGATTTTATTAAACAGGCGGCTTACACGGCGCTGACAGAGGGGAAAACAAAATACACTCCAGCTGCAGGTGTTCCTGAACTGCGTGAGGGACTGGCGAAGAAGCTTCTCGTTGATAATAATCTGAGTTACGAGCCTAAGGATATTTGTGTCACTTCTGGTGCCAAACAGGCCTGCTTTAATGCGATTCTCGCAGTGGTGGAAGAGGGGGACGAGGTGATCATCCCTTCACCTTACTGGGTGAGTTACCCTGAGATGGTAAAGTTGGCAGGAGGAGTTCCCGTTTTAGTAGACACTAAGGAGAGTAATAAGTGGAAGATCACGGCCGATGAATTCGAGGAAGCGATGTCTCCACGGACGAAGATGATTATCTTAAACACCCCTGGAAACCCTACCGGTTCTGTTTACTCTGAGGATGAGATCAAGGGAATCGTGGAAGTGGCTTCTTATGAAGATATCATTATCCTAGCGGATGAAATTTATGAGCACCTCGTCTACGGTGAAGAGAAGCATGTCAGTGTGGCTTCAGTGAGTGAGGACGCTTACAATCTTACGATTACCGTGAATGGGTTTTCTAAGTCCCATTCCATGACTGGATGGCGAGTGGGCTATACTGCAGCTCCTCCAGCTCTGGCTAAGGCTCTTTCTACGATCCAAGGCCACACCAGTTCTAATGCGACTACCTTTGCCCAGTATGGGGCTTTAGCTGCGCTGAATGATCCTGCTTCTAAGCCTTTTATCGAGGGCTTACGTGGGGAGTATGATGTGCGCCGTCAGTTCATGTTGGGCCGCTTAAAGGCGATTCCTAATGTCAGTGTGGTGGAGCCGAAGGGTGCCTTCTACTTCTTTGTGAACTGCACCGGCCTCGGGCTGAAGTCAGTCAATCTCTGCGACAAATTACTGAATCGCTACAAGGTTGCCGCTGTGCCGGGAATCGCCTTCGGTCATGATTCTGGGATCCGGGTCAGTTACTGCACGACGCTGGATGTTCTCAATGAAGGCGTCTCCCGCTTCGAGGAGTTCTGCCGCTCTCATTAGATTTTTTTCTAACGAAGTCCTTCTTTTTAAAAGACCTAGGAGACTAGGTCTTTTTTGGTTTTCGTAGGGCTTTCGTACTAAGAGATGAGTCTAAATCTCTCGGTGTTTTTCACGAAGAGGGCCGGCTCTTGCCCGATGAGTTGAGCGAGTTCCTCGGCAATTTGGCAGAGATTGGCAGGGTGATTGAGCTGGTCCAGAAAGAAGCGAGGATGAGGTAGGGGCATATCGGGAGCATCGGTCTCGATGAGGATCCGCTCGGGTGGAAGTTTTTTAAAAACTGCCCGCACCTTTTCTTTACGAGGGTGAAGAAAGTGACCGGAGAAGGAAAAGTAGGCGCCAAGTTTCAAGAGTTCTTGCGCACTTTCCCATGAGCCAGAGAAGGAATGGAGAAGGAAGCGAGGGAGGGCAGGAGCGTTCTTGAGCTCTTCGAGCAATACTCCCCAAGCTTTAAGGCAGTGAATCGTAAGGGGGCGCTGAAGTTCTAGCGCGAGAGTGAGTTGCTGGCGAAAGGCCTTCTGCTGAGCCTCAACTTGGGGATTTTCCATCCAGCGATCTAGACCGCATTCACCGATACTCGCTTGAGGGTGGGTGAGCAAGTGGCTACGGAGTTTTTCAAACCAGTCCCCTGAGGCTCGGGCAATCTTCCATGGGTGGAGGCCGAAGGAGGGGCGCACGAAGTCAGGGAACTCAGTGGCGAGGCGCGCTACTTCTGGCCAGTCTTCTTCACTGGTGCCATTTACGATGCAGGCGGTGATGCCTACGGATTTCATCGTCTGAATTAGCTCGCCTTGGCGTCCGCTAAAGCGCGGATCTTGAAGGTGGTTATGAGCATCAATCATGGATGAAGGGCGATGAGCTCGGCGGCAGCCTTTTTAAAGTCAGCGGCCTTGGCAGACTGAGGTTGGAAGGAGCGCTCGGCCTCGGGGTAGACGGAGTCTTTAGAGCCGGGACTGCGGTAGCAGAGATCGTAGTGCTCAGAGAGGATGGATTGGAGAAAGGAGTCCCAGTCATGAGCGTCGATCTGCTGGAACCAGCGGTCGACGAGTTGATGGCCACGGAGGCGGCGCAGGCCCTCGAGCTTTTCTTTAAGCGCTTCAGGAGCGGAGATGAAGTGGTGGTAGTCCTCGGCAAGCAGTCTGGCGCGTTCGGGGAGGGGGAGTTTGATGAGGATGATGCGGCCATTTCCTAGCCGTTTCCAGAGCGCTGGAGGACACTGAAGGCGGCCGATCCGGTTGGACTCAGCCTCCGTAAAGACGGGACGCTGGGGATCAAAGTTCCGGAAGCTGTGCCAAAGTTTAGACTCGAAGTGTTTTTGATTCGGCTGTGGCTTACCGGGTTCATCTCCTAAGATGGAGCCACGGTGTTTAGCCAGTCCTTCTAGATCGAGAGTCTGTGCACCTTGCCTCTTTAGCTCGTGAAGAAGGCGCGTTTTACCGCAGCCTGTGAGGCCTGCGAGGACGATGAGCTCTGGCTTAGGAGTGGCTATGGTGGGCTCCATGTCCTCCATGAGATACTTACGCCAAGCTTTATAACCACCATGGAGGACTCGGCTCCGCCAGCCGATGGCACGGAAGATGAGGGCCATAGAATTCGAGCGGAGATTTCCCCGCCAGCAGTAGATGAGAGGAGCGAAGCTACGTGGATACTCAGCTAAGCGATCGGCCAGGTGCTGGTGGATATTTTTAGTAATGAGTGTGGCCCCGAGCCGCCGAGCTCTGAAGGGATCTTCGGCATTAAGTAGGCCGATCTCGTGCCTTTCCTGATCACTCAGAACGGGGAGATTGATGGCGCCAGGAAGATGGTCTTCTTGAAATTCCGAAGGCGAGCGAACATCAATAATGTCAGGGAAGTCCGCGAGTGAGAAGGGCGGAGAGATGCGCTCGGGAAGGTCCATGGAAAAGTTATGCTTTCACCTCCACGATGAGGCTCAGCTCTACGGAGACTCCGAGTGGGAGGGATGAGCAGCCTACCGCAGCGCGGGAGTGCATCCCTGCTTCACCGAAGATTTCCACAAGAAGGTCAGAGGCTCCATTGATCACCTGAGGATGGGCGGTGAAGTCAGGTTCTGCATTTACGAAGCCACTCAGAGAGACGATGCGGGCCACTTGATCGAGTGATCCGAGCTCGGCCCGAATGACGGCAAGGCGGGTGAGGAGAGCGGTGCGTGCGGCCTTCTGAGCGTTTTCTAGATCACACTCACTGGGGACTTTCCCAAGGTATTTCTCTTCTCCGATGATGGGCAAGCCGCCGGAGATGTGGAGGAGCGCTCCACTACGGACCGCATTAAGATAGGATCCTACGGGAGCGGCTGCTTCAGGGAGGGTTATGCCGAGGGAGCTGAGTTTTTCTTCAGGTGTCATGAGCTTATTATTCACTAGGAGTTTTCGCCTTGGTGTATTCGTTCGTGAAGAAGGCGATGAATTTTTTTCCAGACTTGGTAAGGCTGGCACGGCGCCCTGTTCCGGTGAGACGGCCGCGAGTGTAGTGCTCATGGCGGGAGCGTGTGGTGCGGACATAAGTGAGCGAGGGCTGAGTCACTTGACGGTGGCTGGGGACGACTGAGAGTGGGATACCGGAGTCGGTGAAGGCCATCTCGTATGAGGCGCTGGGCTTAGAGTGGTCTCCTTTTTTTAACCAAGGGTAACGCTGGGTAATCTCAAGTTCACCCTCCCGAGGGATGGCGACTTTAAAGTAGGGAGAGGCACTTTCAAGGAAGGCAGGAATACTGAGCTTCGGATCAGCCTGAGCGGCGAGGAAGAGGGAGGCGATGTCTAGGCCGATGAGGTTGCGCCCATCATAGTTTCCGCGTGGAGTCGGGGCTCCTAGCCAGTCGGCGAAGTTTACGGTGGAGAGCATGCAGAGTTCTAAGTGAAGGTGGGCACGGGTGCGATTTAGGCCGACTCCGGTGTAGCCCATCTTCCCTATCGGGTGCCCACCGAGGACGCGCTGTTCTAGCTCTACATCGATGCGGGCAAGGTGGGCATAAAGGCTGTAGAAGGGGCCGTAGCCCCAGTCATGCTTGATGACGAGGTATTTTCCATAATCACTCCCTCGGGCATTTTTATTCAGGTAGACGACTTGGCCACTTGCGATGGCGCGGATTTCGTCAAGGGGGTTTTGGTTCCGGTCTCGTTTTACCGGTTTGATATCGAGCCCCTCATGGAATTTGGTAGCGATGACTCCTTCTTTATCGGTCGTAATGAGGTTACGGACGAAGCCGTACTGCCCGGCCGTCCAGGCTTTTGATTTTCCGCGAAAGACGAACATGTAGAAGTCTTCAGGCTTACCATCAAAGAGGGCACGATTATCCGTGGGGAGAGAGAGTTTCAGAGGTTCTACCGCCTGAACCGTTAGCGGTAAGAGAACTAAGAGGGGGAGGAGGAGCGTGGGAAGTTTCATCCTTAAGATTTACGGCGGTTGCGTTCTTTTTGAGCTTCTTTGGCAGCTTTAATCGCTTCTTTACGTTGTTTATTATGCCCTTTAATCCGTTTTTTCCATTCTTTACGATTCTCTCCGGTGAGAGGGAGGGCGTATTCGAAGCGGATGATCTCGACCTGCTTAATCCCTTGCCAGATGACTAGGCGGCCATCGGTCACAGGAGCATCAATGTAAACCCCGTCAACGGCTCGACCATTTAGCATGGCGACGAGCCATTTATCTTGATTCTGAGTGGTGAAGGCTGCGATGCGTGAGCGGGCTGCTTTGTCAAAAGTGAAGGTGGCTCCGAAGGTCCCATCCTCCGTTTGGAAGTGCTTAAGGGAGGTGAGCTCCTTCGTGAAGGTGACGGGGGTCTTTTGGAAGAAGCGCCTTTTATTACCCATTTGGAGGGGGAAGATCATCTTAGGACCGTCTGATACATCACCTTCAATGTGGAAGGTGAGTCGATTTTTTTTAGGCCGCGGCCCTAGACCAGAGGCAGTGGAGATGGCGAGGGAGGCGAGGAGGATGCAGAGGAGACTTTTATGGATCATACTTATGCTTGGCTAGTTTAGGGGGATGGGCAGAATGGATTGTTCTTTTTCTCAGTGCCGATGCTGGTCTGTGGACCGTGACCGGGGAAGACGGCGGTTCCGTCCGGGAGAGGGTAGAGTTTTTGGCGGATGGAGTCGAGGAGTTGCTGGTGATTCCCTCCGGGGAGATCTGTGCGGCCAATGCTGCCTTGAAAGAGGGCATCACCAGAGAAGAGGAAGGACTCAGATTCTAGGTGGAAGGCGAGAGAATCGGGCGAGTGACCGGGGACGTGGGTGAGGTGGAAGTGCTGCTCCCCGACTTGGAGACTGCTTTCTTCTCCTATGATGGTGTCCACGGTGTATGGTGGGACTTTGACCGGAATGCCCATTTCTTGCACTCGTTTTTCCATGATGATGTCGGGAGCGTAGGCTTGATAGGCGTATAGATGAGCACCGGCAGCATGGAGGGCGGCGGCATCCTCGACATGGTCAAAGTGCTGGTGAGTGAGAAGCAGCTGAATAGGCCTCAGCGAATGGGTTTCTAAGAAGGCAGTGATGCCGGCGGGGGCGTCGATGACGAGACAGCTGCCATCGTCATGGGCGAGGATGTAGCCATTTGTCTGGACGTAACCACCAGTGTAAGTGAGCAGTTTCATGAGCGTAAGGAGTCGATGATGGGAGGAATATCAGTGGCGGGGATGGAGGAGCAGGTGATGGCTTTCCCGAGGCGCTCCAGGAGGACGAAGGTGCGCTGACCTCCAGAGAATTTTTTATCGCGTGCGAGTTTTTCGAGAATGAGCTCGGTGGGGATGTCTTGGGCGAGGGTGAGGGGGAGTTGAAAGTGGGCAAGTAGTTTTAAAATTCGCTGGCTGGCAGTGGGGCTGAGTCCAGCGTGCTTTTCGGATAGGATGAGGGCAGCGCGGATGCCTAGGGAAATGGCTTCGCCGTGGAGGAGGCTGCCGTAGGGGACGGAGGCCTCGATCCCATGTCCGATGCTGTGGCCGAAGTTGAGCAGAGCGCGGGTGCCGGAGGTTTCTTGCTCGTCTTCCTCTACAATGCGGGCCTTGATCGCGACGTTACGAGCGATGAGGTCTGGGGAGACATTCTGGTCCAGAGGGTCTAGGGCTTCGAGTTCGGCGAGCATCGCTTCATCTCGGATGGCTGCGTGCTTGATGACTTCAGCGAAGCCTTCACGGAACTCTCTGTCGGGAAGGGTCAGTAAGGTCTGGGGATCACTCAAGACGAGCCGAGGCTGGTGGAAGGCCCCGATGAGGTTCTTCCCTTCTGGGGCATTCACTCCAGTTTTACCACCAACGGCAGAATCGACCTGAGAGACGATGGTGGTGGGAATCTGAACGAAGGGAATCCCTCGGTAGAAGATAGCAGCGATGAAGCCAGCGAGGTCTCCGGTGACACCTCCGCCAAGGGCGATGATGAAGGAGGAGCGGTCGTGCCCTTCTTGGATGAGTTGGCGGGAGATTTTCTCAACCTCGGTCATGGACTTAGAGCTTTCGCCAGCAGGGAAGAGGTGGGAGCTAAAGTGGTAGCCTGAGGCACGGAGAGACTCTTGCACCCGGGAAAGGAAGTGGGGGGCGACATTCTCATCAGTGATGATGGCGGCGCGACCTTTAAGGCCAGCGGCACGGATGCGTGGACCCGCCTCTGTCAGGAGACCGGGAGCGAGCAGAATATCGTATGAGCGTGAACCGAGATTGACAGAAAGGGTGTTCATGAATGACGAGAGCGATACCAAGTGGAGGTGTCTGGTTTTAGAAGGACCTCGACTGGGGTGTCACTGAGATCGAACTGAGAGATAAGGTGCTCGAGAAGGGCGAGCGAGGCAAGCGCATCATAGAGGGCATCATGCCAAGTGCGACTGGGAGCGTGCTGGGCAAATTGGCTCAGGCCAAGGGCGGTGCAGAGGGCGCCGAGTGAGTGGGATTTCTGAGAAGGCCAAGCAGCACGAGCGAGCTGGAGGGTGTCGATCCAAGGCCCGAAGCGATGCCCGGGGAAGGCCCTGAGGAAGCGTTTTTCAGTGCCGTGTCCGTGCGCTACGATCGGGCCACGGCTAAGCTGATCCCTTAAAGTGGGCCAGAGTGAGAGAAGAGAAGGTGCATCTTGGAGGTCGGCAGTGGTGATGCCGTGAACTTTCTGTGCGGACCACGTGATGTCTTGCTCACAGTGGAGAAAGGAGACGAAGGGTTGGTGCATGCCCTCCGGCTGGGTCCAAGTGGCGAGGCCTACTTGCACGGGAGCATCACTACGGCCTTTCGCGGTGCCGGCGGACTCGAAGTCGATAGCGGTGAAAATGGTCTCGGAAATCTTGATGGCTCGAGTATCACGAGCTGGACGCTTTAGGTAAAGACGGGAATGGGGAACTAGAGGGGAAGGTAAGTTTGGAGGATTTTACTAGCCTCAGTGACGCGGAGGGCAGGAGACGAGCGGGCTAAGAGGAAGAAGTCTCCTTGAGCAAAACTGCGCCCGCTGGGGGTGATGACTTGGCCTGAGACGATGGTGATGATGGAGAAGCGATCGTTTATGCTTGTGAGCGTCTCTCCTTCTTGGAGCTCGAGCTGGTCAACGACGAAGTGGGGGCACGAGGCGAGGGTTTTACCGTCTGGCTGATCCATGGCGGGCTCGATATCGTCGAAGTCGATAGAGACCATGGACTGCTCAATATGTAGGTCACGAGCTTGTCCATCTAGACCCTTACGGTTCCAATCAAACACGCGGTAGGTGGTATCTGAATTTTGCTGAATTTCGTAGATGAGGAAGCCCGCTCCTATGGCATGGAGGCGGCCTGAGGGGATGAAGATAGATTCCCCCGCCTTGGGCGTGACAGAATGAACTTGGCTTTCGACGGTGCCGGAGTCGAGCGAGGCTTGGAAGGATTCACGAGTGCAGCCTTCCTTTAGCCCAATGTAGAGTTTTGCGCTGGGATCACAGTCTGCGATGAACCACATCTCAGTCTTAGGCTCACCGCCAAGTGAGTGGGCGACTTCTTGAGGGGGGTGAACTTGGATCGAGAGGTCGTCACGAGCGTCGAGGATTTTAATGAGGAGGGGAAAGCGCTCACCAAGAAGTTGATCGCCGAAGATCTCTTCACGATGCTTTGTCCATAGTTCATGGAGAGACATTCCAGCGAATGGACCTTCTGAGACGATAGATTGCTCGCTTTCGCGGTCACAGATTTCCCAAGATTCACCGTAGGGTTGTCCATCTGGTAGGGGGCGTTGGTAGCGTTCAGAGAGCGTGCGGCCACCCCAAACTCGAGTTTGGTAAAGGGGGGTGAAAACGATAGGGTCCATAAAGAGAGACTGGGATGAGGATGGAATCCTTGCAAGGGCGGAGTTAAAAGGAGAGAGCTTAAGAATGCCTGATTATGTGGATCTATGTAAGTTCATTCTTGCCTCAGGACCTCGCTTCGTGCGATATTCAGGCCACAGGGATAAATTAATTTTCCCGATTAGAGAGTTATGGCCAAGAAGAATAAGCCGAGAAAGCAGCACGCGGTGTTAGCGAAGGAGGGTGGCCAGGAGATGGTCGGGGTGGGACTGATCGTCGTAGGACTTTTACTATTTTTCTCGCTTTTACGATATACTCCAGTGGATTTCGTAGGCTGGGTGGTGGTGGATAGCTTCGCTCCAGACGGTGCGGTGGATGGCGCTACCCGCAATTTGATCGGCCCGGTGGGAGCTTTAATCGGCTGGGTATTTGCGGGTCTCTTTGGCGCGGCGGCTTATTTAGTCGCAGCGGGGGTGGTTTGGTTAGGAGTGGCGGTGGCTTGGTTCAAGAGTCGCTTAGGAATGAGGACTTTACTCGGCTTTACGATTCTGATTTTAGCAAGTGCAGCCCTTTTCAATATTTTAGGGATTTTTAAAGGGGGTCATCTTAGCAACTGGGCTGGAGGTGCCTTAGGTGAGGGCTTGGGAAATTATCTATTCCGGACACTTTTCGGGACGGCGGGATCAGCGATTCTGCTATTCGGAGTTTATTTCACGAGTTTGGTGCTTTTAATGGGCTGGCATCCTGTCGTCTTTACTCGCTCCGCTTCGACTTCGGTCAAGACATGGATTACGGAATGGAAGGCAGAGCGCCGTGGGGAGGTCGCTCCAGTAGCCCCCGTTTCTGAGAAGCCAGCGAGGAAACGAGCCGCCCGAAAGAAGGCAAAAGAGGTTGTGGAAACAGAGTATGAGCAAGAGGTGGGAGTCGAGGAAGACGGGCAAGCAGTGCTAGCACTTAGGGAAACCCCGACTCCGCAGATTATTGATTCATCAATGCGGAGGGTCTCGAATCCAGAGCTCGGTTCACGGCCCTTCGAGCGGAAGAAAGCCAGTCATACTGGCCTGAGCACTGAGGGCTTTGAGGATTACGAGCTCCCAGGCTTTGACCTTTTAGAATATGACGAAGAGGAGGCGGAGCCTGAGGACTTCAGCGAGGAATTACTCGCAACCCAGACGATGATTATCGAGACTTGTCGAGCCTTCGGAGTCGAGGTGACTGCAGGAGACATCACTCGAGGTCCTACGATTACGCGCTATGAAATTTATCCAGCTCTGGGTCTACGAGTAAGCCGCATCACTCAGTTAGAAGCCGACTTAGCCCGAGCAACAAAAGCTGAGCGGATCAATATTTTAGCCCCCATTCCTGGGAAAGATACCGTGGGAATCGAAATCGCGAATGATAATAAAGTGGCTGTGGCCCTGCGTGAACTCCTGCAAGATGATGCCTTCCGTAGTTCTAAGCGCAAAATCCCCTTAGCTCTCGGAAAGGATGTTTACGGAAATACGGTGGTAGGAGATCTTGCTGCGATGCCTCACTGTCTGGTCGCGGGTGCCACTGGTGCTGGTAAGTCAGTGTGTATTAACTCTATTATCACGAGTATTCTTTATAAATTCGGCCCAGATGAACTCCGATTCATCATGATCGACCCCAAGGTGGTAGAGATGCAAGTTTACGCGAAGCTCCCTCATCTTGTGGTGCCCGTAGTGACTGATCCTCGGCGAGTGGTGGGAGCCTTAAAGTGGTGTGTGAATGAGATGGAGCGCCGCTATAAGGTCTTTGCGAAACTCGGGGTGAGAAACTTCGATAGCTTTAATTCCCGCGTTCGCCCAGAAGAGGAGGTCCTCACAGAGGAGGAGACTGAAGATTTAGAATCCATCGTGGATGAGGAAGCTGTGGAGTCGATGGCGAGAGCCTTCGAGGACGGTGACCTAGGGCCGATGGCTTCTGAGGACGAGGAAGATGAGTTAGAAATCCCAGACCGCTTCCCTTATATCGTAGTCATTATTGATGAGCTTGCAGACCTGATGCAGACGGCGCCAGCAGACGTCGAAGGAAGTATCGCCCGGATCGCACAAAAAGCCCGTGCTGCAGGAATCCACCTCATCGTGGCGACGCAAACTCCGCGAGCTGATGTGGTCACTGGAATTATCAAAGCGAACATCCCTAGCCGAATTGCCTTCCAAGTTTCTTCCTCACTTGATAGCCGAGTGATTCTGGATACCAAAGGGGCTGAGAAACTAGTGGGTAAAGGAGATATGCTTTTCCTGCCTCCTGGATCGGCCAAGTTAGAGCGTTGTCAGGGTGCCTTCGTTTCTGATGAAGAGGTGGAACAGATCGTAGGGTTTTGCGCGAATCAGACTGAGCAGAAATTTGAGGAGAGTATTCAGAAGGTCATCGAGAGTGGTGGCTCGGGAGGTGAGGGTGGAGAGGAAGAAGTCTCTGATGCTGACGAGGAGACGATCGAGCGTTGTATTGAAGTTCTTCGTGCAGAGGGGAAAGCCAGCACCTCTCTCCTGCAACGTCGCCTCCGTCTCGGTTATACTCGAGCAGCGCGTATGATTGATATTTTAGAAGCACGCGGCATGGTGGGACCGGGAGATGGGGCAAAACCACGTGAGGTTCTTTTACCGGGATGTGGTAGTGTCTCAGAGGAGTAGTCACCTGACTGTGTTTACTAAAGATCGCTTCCGAAGCGCCTGAGAATGAGACTTTGTAAAACTCTCTTCTCAGGCTCCTGAGTGAATAAAAGGGACGAGGCTTCCTCCCGAAGCCCCAGAAGGTCTTTTTAAGATTTTAACTTAGTAACCTTTCCTCCCATCGAGAGGATTCTGGCATTCCCCTTAGCGTGCTCCGCCTCAGCGATCTGACCATCCCGGACATACATTTGCGAAAGTCCGGTCCAAGCTAGGAGGTCATCTGGCTGGAGAAGGGTGGCTTTGATCCCGCAACCGATGGCTTCTTTAACCTGTTCTAGTTTAAGAAGAGTCATCCCGAGGGCCTGCCAAGCGTCGAAGAAGTCGTCATCGAGGGCTACCGCTTCGCGGTACGCTATCTCAGCCTGCTCTAGCTCACCAAGAGCGAGGTGGGTGTTTCCCCGATCAAATGAGGCGTCTCGGGCGGAGGTGTCAGCCATGGAGTCTCTATCGTTACTCACTCGGGTTTGGTGGGATGACATTACTCTCCTTATAGCGATCGTTAAGCCAATTCTCAAAAGCGACTAAGCGTGATGCTTGGCTGCGGCTATTGAAGGTATTGTCGAGCTGAGTGGAGTATTGCGCATCTTTTACGATCTCACGCTTATCAACGTAGATGATGAGGGCACGCTGAGGATCTTCTTTAGAAGGGGTCAATTCTAGGGGGGCGAGCTCGCCAGCATTCGTAGAACGAGCAGGTTCAAAAGAGGGGTCTCCGAAGAAGCGTCCTTGGAAGCTTTGTCCTGCAACGAGCTTAGGCTTTTTCTCAACGCTGTGGTCGAGGGCCTTAGCGGCATCCTCAAAGCTTTTTCCTTCCTTAAGTGCTGCTGTGATTTTTTCGTGCACCACTTTGGCCTCTTCAACCATGAGTTCACGGGCCAGTTTCTTCTTAAGGTCGACGGTGACGCGAACCTTGGCCTCTTCATAACTGAGTGGGACTGACTCTTTAACCTCATCGAGGCGGAAGATGAACCAGCCGCTACTGGTCTTATGTGGGTTACTGAGTTTTTCGTCACTATCTCCATTGGCCGGAAGAAGAAAGATGGCGTTAGCGAGTGACCCGACAGGACTGTCTTGGATGTTTTTAGTCAGTTCCTTGGGGGGGGCTGTTTTGGAGAAGAAGTCAGTGTTGACGAGAGTGTAGCCTGCTTCCTTTGAAAGTGCTTCAAAGTTAGCCCCCAGTTCGTCATCGAGGACTTTCTGGATGAAGAGTGAGACCTCTTGAGTAAGAGCATTCACGGCCTGATTCTTCTCGGCGCCATTGAGCTGATCTTCGGCAGATTGAGCAGGTGCTGAGGAGTCGACTGGAGACTGGGTTTCTGAGGTGGGAGGGCTTTCTTGAGCCGCTTCAGTCTGGTCTGGTGCAGGTGCTTGCTCACCGAGCTCGCCGGGGTCTCCCTGAGAACCTGCTTCCGGTGAAGAGGTTTCTGGGGCTTCTGATTGCTCCTTGGGCATTTCTTCAGAAGTGACTTGCGGTGCCTGCGGAATTTCAGTGGAGTTTGCTTTTTCAGCTTCCTCTTCGGCCTTCATTTGAGCGGCCTCTTTTTCCTTTGCCTTTTCTGCGGCTAGTTTAGCTGCCTCGGCTTTCTCTGCGGTGATTTTTTCCAAAGTTTCCTTCCAGTTCGGCTGAATATGCACGTAGGAGACACTGCGCAATTCATCTGAATTATAATTGGCCTTATTTTCTTCATAGAAGGCCTTGATCTCGTCCTCGCTGGGCTCGACCTTCGCTTCATAGTTTCCGGGTTCGATGACAATTTGCTCAGCAGTGATGACCTGTCCCTCGTTATCGTAAATGGCTCTCAGCGTTTCTAACTCTGGGGCAATGCCACCCCCGAGGAGTTTCGAGAGGTTTTGGGCGGTGAGAAGATCTTTGACGTATTCATTAAAGCCCTTTGTCCCTCCGAGGTTCGTGATCCGGTTTTTGACGAAGTCATTATACGCTTCGATGTCATAGTTCCCTTCATTATCTGCAAAGAGGACATTCTCAACAAAGCGCTCAACTTCCTCGTTACTGGGTGTCACACCATAATCGATTCCAGCTTTTTGCACGCTAATGCGATTGGTAATGAAGCGTTCAGGGGATGAATTCACTTGAAGGAAGTAACTCATTTGACTGACGATTGAACCGGGGCTCGCCTGCTGGAAGTCGATAATTGAATCACCGAGGTAATGGCTGGCTAAGACGCGAGCTTGGCGGGGGAGGGGAGCAAATGACAGTGAGGCCGGGAGTTCTCGGACGGCTAGATTGCGCTCAAATTTTTTCTGAGAAATTGATTGCCCTGCAGTTTTCATGACTGGCTTACTGCCGAAGGAGTTACTGACCCCATCGCCGAGGAAGACGAGTCCTACAAAGAGAAGGACGAGGACGACGATCATAAGACCAGTGTATTTACGGATATTTTCAATCATGGTTGAGGAATCAGTGAGTCAAGATAAGGCGATATACGCTACGCGGACGAGAGTTAAGGTGGAATGAGTGCTGGGGGCAAGTCTGATGGCGGGATTTCTAGCAAGCTTTAAGGGATGTTTTCCTAGAGAAAAACGCCGTACATAAAAAGACCACAGGGGATCCGAAGATCCCCTGTGGCTGAGTCAATCAACCCCAAAAACTATTATTGAATCTGAAGCTGACAACTGCTGTTCACCCTTACATGAAAACTGCGACTTAGTTGCTGCTTTCAGAGATAATAGACTCCAGATCAGGGGCTTTGTTCAAAGAAAAAGCGCTTTTAATTAAAAGATCTTTTAAAGCGCTGTAACAAAGTGACTTAGGCTCATTGTTTTTTGAATTTATTGTCCTCGCGCGACCTTAGGACTAAGATATGGGGATGTTTCGTTCTACATTTTCGACGATTTTGCGGCTTGGCTGGATTTCGCTTTCACTGGCAAATGCTACTGAAAAGGAGGAAAAGAGGGCCAATCGTCTTAAGGAGGAAAAGTCCCCTTATTTACTCTTGCATGCGCATAATCCCGTTGACTGGTTTCCTTGGGGAGAGGAGGCCTTTGAAAAGGCGAAGACCGAGAAGAAATTGATTTTACTGAGCGTGGGGTACTCAACTTGCCATTGGTGCCACGTCATGGAGCGCGAGTCTTTTGAGAATGAGAAAATTGCAGCTTTCTTGAATGAGCATTTTGTCTCGATTAAACTGGATCGAGAGGAGCGACCAGATGTGGATCAGGTCTATTTAACGGCATTTCAAGCGATGACCCAACAAAGCGGAGGTTGGCCTCTTAATATGTTTCTGACTCCGGACTTAAAGCCCCTGACTGGAGGAACCTACTTTCCTCCTGAAGATAAATTAGGGCAAGCGGGTTTTCTCTCGGTCTTACAGCAAGTACAGGGAATTTGGAGCGAGAATCGTGAGGAACTACTCGCACAATCCGTGGAGATGCACCGCCGGATTGGAGCATATTTTAAAGAACGTCATAGCGGAAGAACTGAGCAGGTTGAATTGAAAAAAAGTCTGCTAGAATACGCAGTGCAGGGCGCGTTAGCGGAATTAGATCCGGTGTGGGGAGGAGTGGGAACGGAATTAAAATTTCCACAAGCGAGTGTTTTTCGTTTCCTCCTTCAGTCTGGAGGTGAGGAAGGGAGGAAGGCGATTTTAAAAACATGCCGTAGGATGATGAATGGGGGGATTCATGACCAAGTGGCAGGGGGATTTCATCGCTACGCAGTGGATCGTGAATGGCTCATCCCGCACTTCGAGAAAATGCTATATGATCAGGCTCAGTTGCTGGAACTCTACTTAGATGCGTGGTTGATTTCTGGAGAGCTGGCTTTCCGGGAGGTAGCGCAAGGAATCGCTGATTATGTTTTACGCGATTTGACCCACCCAGAGGGGGGCTTTTACTGTGCTCAGGATGCCCAAAGTGAGGGTAAAGAAGGCAAATACTTTTGCTGGACGGTGGCAGAACTCGCCGAGCTTTTAAGTGACCAAGAGCTAGCCTTAGCGCGCGAAGTGCTGGGGGTGAGTGATGAAGGTAATTTCATCGACTATAGTGATCCTGAGGCTCTTAAGAACCAAAACGTCCTTCATTTTAAGAAGGCTAAAGAGAGTCTAGAGAAGGATGAAAAGATAAAGATTCAGGGTGTTTTATCAAAATTAGCGCAGCATCGTGAGAAACGGGTTCCGCCAGCCGTAGACGATAAGATCTTAGCTTCTTGGAATGGACTTATGATCGGGGCGATGGCGAGGGCAGGGCGCGTCTTGGAAAATCCAAGATACCTAGGAGCGGCTCGTAAAGCGCATCGCTTTGTGAAGAGCAAGCTCTGGGATGAGAAGAAAGGACAGCTTTATCACCGCTGGCGTGATGGTGAGCGTGATGGCACCCTGCAGGCTGAAAGTTACTTGATGTTTTTAGCTGGGACTCGGAAGTTGTACGAGGCGGAATTGAAAGGCGAGGATTTAGTCTTCGCGCTGAAACTTGCAGAAGGAGCAAAAAGGCTCTTCTACGATGAAATGAATGGAGGTTTTTTCCAAGGAGAGCAGAGAGAAGACCTCGTGCTCCGCTTGAAAGGGCAATTTGATTCTGCGATTCCCACCGAGAGTTCGCTAGCGGCACGTGAGTTTGCGATTTTGTCAGCCTTGACTGGGCGGGAGGATCTCCGCGAAATTTCTAAACAGACTTTACGCTCTTATGAGAAAGTGATGAGAGAATCTCCCGCGAGTATGGGGGAAATGTTAATGAGTCTTTCCTTTTTTCTGGATCGTCCTGCTAAACTGGTGATTGCAGGGGTAGAGGGGGCCGAAGAGATGCTGATAGAAGCGGCGAAGAACTTCGAACGCCATCGGCTACTCTCAGGGACGGAAGGCCCAGTCAGTGAGTTTTCAGCATCCTTACCAGCTCAAGATGGCAAGGCTACAGCCTACTTCTGCTTAGGAAGCGAGTGTCAGTTACCCGTGGATGAGCCCGCTGATCTTAAGGCCCTGCTGCTTAGAATGCGCGCAGAGTCAAGATGACCAGCTCAGGAGGGCAGGCGAAGCGCACTCGGGGACCTACGGTTCCGAGGCCACGCCCTACGAAGAGCTGTGATTGTTCTTTCTGAAAGTGGCCATAGAGAAATTTACGCCCATATTTCACCCTTGCTGGGGCGTAATTTAACAATGGAACGCGGCATTGACCTCCATGAGTATGCCCAGAGAGTTGGAGATCTAAGGGGCGAGTGAGATGTAATTCGTCGAAAATATCAGGCTCATGGACAAGAGAGATGACGCTCTGATCATTACGGTGACCTTGCCATGCTTTTTGTAGGTGAGGCCGTCCGCCCCAGATAGAGTCTAGTCCATTAACGAAGAGGCTTTCTCCCTTAATATGGATGTGAGTGCCCTGATTTTGAAGATAGGCCATTCCTGCTCCTTCGAATTCTTTGCGGAGTTGTGAGCTAGAGCAGTGCCAGCGGTCGTGGTTTCCGGGACAAGCAATGACACCCTGAGTGGCCGAGATCCCTTTAAGTGCTCGGATGAGCTCAGGGAGTGAGGAAGGATCCTCAATGACGTAATCTCCAGTAAGGGTGATAAGGTCAGGATGTTCCTCTTTAAGTGTCTTCGTGAGTTTCACAATAACGGTGTCATCCCAGCCTGGCCGATAGTGCAGATCCGTAAGCTGGGCGATACGGAAACCGTCTAAAGTTTTAGGCCAACGAGGGAGAGTGAGTTCCTTTCTGGTGACTGAGAGAAAATTAGGCTCGATCACAGAAGCCCAGATCGAGCTAGGTCCAGCAATAGCGAGGAGGCCTAGAGCCGCACGACGAGTCACGCGCTTGGGGTCTGCTTTATTCCGCTGGCTGGACATTAAAAGGATCGCAGGCTATGACTTTCTGAGTGAGCATGTCAAGATTGTCGATCCCGAGCTATGCGATGGCACTGGCAGAAGTCGCCAGTTTACGATCAGAAGACCCCTTTCGTAAAGTCGGAGCGGCAGCTTTAGATTGGGATAATCGCGTGATTGCGACTGCTTATAATGGCTTGGCCCCCGGGTTTGATGCTCCCGATGGATTCTGGGATGATCGAGATGGGCGACAAAAATTCATGCTCCACGCCGAAGTGAATTTATGCAGCCTCTTTAAGCGAGGGGAGGCTAGGTTGGTGGCAACCACGACCATGCCCTGCACCTCCTGCATGCAGACCCTCTGTGCCTATGGCATCAAAGAAGTTTACTACCGAGAGGTCTATGCCGAATCTGAAGCTCCGGCGATTGCAGGGGTTTATGGGATTCGACTAGAGCAAGTTAGCTCATAAAGATTAAAAGATGTGGAGAGATTTACTCACCTGTCGGGGAGGGAATGTCGACCTCTAAGTCACCACCGTAAAAGCTCTTGATGTATCCGAACTCGATCAGAGTATCTTGCCATGAGGGAAGAATATCATCGTCCTGAAAAATGCGTTTAGCACGTGCGAGCCAAGTCTCTGCTTCTGATCCCCGATCCGCATAGTAATCGAGAGCGGCATTCCCGAAGTAAAAGAGGGGAGAATCATCTAGGAAATCGACTTCCTCGAGAATTTTTCTAGCCTCCTTTTCATTGTTAGCCTTCAAGTGGCAGAGAAGAATTTTAAAATCGACGAGGGGGATGACTGTTCTAAAGCGTGCATTACCTTCAATATCTTTTTTAAGATTCTGGAGCTTTCCAAGAGCACTTTTAAATTCACCTGAAACGAAGTCGATTTCAGCGAGGTTGAAATTGATATTAAAGTTCCCCGGCGTGATGGAAAGGGCCTTATTAAAGGTTTTACGAGCTTTCTTAAAATCACGAAATTCTACATAACAAGCTCCCTGAAGATTGAGTGAAGCAGGATTTTTGTCATAAATCTTGTGGAGGGCATGGATGCTTTCTAAGCATTCAAAAATACGCCTTTGTTGGAAAAAACGCTCGGCCTCATGGTAATAGGTGAAATAGTCCTTCTTCTGTTCCTGAGTCAGGGCCTCAATCTCGATGACAAACTGTGGTTTTTCTGGCTGGTCTGTAGCCTCGTTACTTTTTTTCGAGGCTTCCTCTTGAGCAAAGGACAAGAGAGTGAAGGTGAAAAAATAAGAGAGAAATTTCTTCATGGGAGTGATGATAAGTGGGTTAGAGATAAACTGAGGATAAGAAAAAGGGGGAAGTAGTTAAAATCCTTAGGAATAAAGCCCTTTTTTAGAAATGTAGTGAAGAACTTTTTCATCTAGCCACTTAGAGCTTTGATGTTTTTTAAGTTGTTCTCTAATTTTAGTCGCGGATGCGGGGTGATTTCCTTCGATGAAATGGGCACTGTATCCTTCACGAGGCTTAGCGGGCTGGCCATTCCTGCCAACTACGATAAATTCGAGGTCTTGTGCGAGGATCTTGATGTTTTTCCATTCTGGAAGTGAGAGCCATTGGTCCATCCCGATGAGAAGGAAGAAGCGGGGTTCTCCCTCGAGTTCATTTTTAAAATGCTTCACCGTTTCCCAAGTGAAGGATGGGGGAGGTTTCTTCAGCTCATAATCATCCACCGTGGCCCAAGATAAGTTGGAGCTTGCTATGTTCAGCATTTCTAAGCGATCTAGGTCACTCACACTTGGTGCATTTTCTTTGTGTGGAGATCTACGACAAGGGATGAAGATGACTTGATCTAATTGAAATTCCTCGACTGCTTTTTGGCTCAAAGCGAGATGGCCATCATGAATGGGGTCAAAAGTCCCTCCAAATAGTGCAATATTTTGCGGAGTGGGCATTACAGGAACTTAGTTCATTTAGTCCGAGGAAGAACGCTGGATATTGATCTCTCCTAAGAGGCTGTTCTGAGTGGCCCGAAATTGGTTCATCTTCATCAGCTCTAGGAGTGCAAGGAAGGTGACTATGACTTCCACCTTAGAGCTGGCTTGTTCAAAAACATCTTGAAGAGACATGGACTGTCCGGGTTCTAAGCGAGCCATGAGTGATTCAATCTTATCGTTTACCGTGTAGCGATCGTCAACGATGTCACCGAAGTCGCGAGCTTCATCGAAACGTTTTAAGACGTTTTGGAAGGCTCGAATTAGATCGAAAATAGAGGCCTCAGCGAGAGGTGTTGGCTCCTCGTCGGAAGCGCGAGCTTGCTTAAGGGGGGAGTTCGCAAATACCTGTTCTTGCTCGACCTCTCGGCGGTGGAGAAATCCAGCAACGTCTTTAAATTTCTTATACTCGATGAGTTGGCGAATGAGTTCCCAGCGGGGGTCATCCTCTTCAGCATCATCTTCAGGAGGCTGGTCTCGCTTTGGCAGGAGGGTGCGGCTCTTGATATACATGAGGTTCGCAGCCATGGAAATGAACTCTGAAGCGAGGTCTATATTGAGGAGTTTAAAAGTTTCAATGTAGTCAAAGTACTGAGTGGTAACTCTTTCGAGCGAGATGTCGTAGATGTCGACTTCATCCTTCTTAATTAAGTAGAGAAGTAAATCGAGCGGACCCTCGAAAATTTCTAAACTGACCTTGTAGTCGGTTGCTTCCACAGGGTGGATATACCGCTGGGGCGATCCTTCTGCGAGTGAAAATACGAAAGGTGGAAGTAATTATTTGAGATGGCAAAATCCCCCAAGAAGGCGTAGTTTTTCGCTTGTGGAGGAACTTGCTGAAAAGGAAAAGCTAAGAAATTACCAGAATCGCGTTTCAGATTGGATCGGAAGCCAAGGAATTTTGTTCCAGTTGAAGTATGCTCGCACGATTGGGGTGAACTCGATTATGAAACAGCTGGGGAGTCTTTGCACCAAGCTAATCATCGTTTTCGCACTCTTAGCTGGAGTAACCTATTTGCTCCTCGGCCGTTACTTCGAGGGGGAAGCTTATGCTGAGAAAATGTCAAAACAGTTGCAAGATTCGCTGGGAGCAAGTGAGACAGATGGAAAGGGGTTTCTAAGATCACGTGGAGCCGCTGGCTTTAAGAAAGTGACCCTCAAGGGGGGAGAAGATAGCTTCTTTTATCAACTCGAGATGACGGGGCTAAGCGCGCCGCTCACTTACCTAGTAGGTCTCACGAAAAATTGGGCACCCAAAAAAGTGAGTGTTGAGCAAGTAGAGCTGAATTTAAAGGGGGGTGGTAGCCGCGAAGAGATGGAAAGGGCCTTTGCGAGTATTTTGGAAAGCTGTGAGAAAGATGGGCTGAATTCGATCACAGTAGAGGACTTTAGCTGTGATTGGGGATATTCTAAGCTCACTTACGGTTGTCTTTCCAATGCGGAGATGCAAGCTGATCTAGAAAATGGAAAGTGGATCATTACCCTTTCAGGGGGGACGTTTCAGCAGAATTGGCTCCGAGATTTGGACGTGAAAAAAGGGGAGCTGGTATTGGACCAGTCTGGCCTAGAATTCGTTTCACTTAGCCTCACCCAAGGACAAGGTTCGTTAGAGCTTACTGGTAGGATCGGTGCCCCGATTGAAAAACCAAAGTTTGCACTTGAAGGACATTTTGAAGACCTGTCCGTAGATCGCTTTCTAAAGGTGTCTGGAGTCACCGTGCGGGATTTTTTGGAGGGACACATCACTGGAGATTTGCAGATCAGTGGCTCTACTAACAGTGTCATAAAGGTAGAAGGAAAAGCTTCAGTGGCGGAAGATCTTTCTCTTACGATCCGTGAGCGCTGGCCGGTCTTAAAAGCAGTTTCGATTATGGATACTCAGCGGACCTTTCGTCGGGTGAACTTTGAGGAAGGATCATTTGAATTTACGACGGAAGGCGGAGGCTTGCAGGTCCGTAATCTGGATTTGAAATCCGGAGACTTGGCGCGACTCGTGGGTGAGTTTACCACTCGCCTCCCCAGTCAAGCTGAGGCTGCCGAGTTTTTAGAAATCACGCTGACCGAGGGCTTCTCGAGTGACTCTACCGACACCTCAGTGGCTCAGAGACTCATTGATGAACGGATGAGCTTACGTGATGCCTATAAGCAAAGTGAAGAGGCTGAGCACTTCACGATCGACCGATCTAGGTATGATGGGATGAATGAGTTACTCGTTCAGTCCAGTGAGGAAGATTTAGAGGGCATTCGACTTCTCGGAGAGATGAAAGTTCATCGTGTGAATGGGATCTTAAAACTGGCTATTCCAGAGTCTTCATTCGCCGAACACGAAATGCTGGATAAGCTCTACCCAGCAGATCAGGAGGGGTGGAGATGGATAGAAATAGAGATGAAGGACCAGCAATTCTCGGAAATTAGCGAGGAGGCTAACGAGAAAATTTTAAGTGAAGCCCGTATGAGAAAGTAGCAATCCCGTAGGCGAGGGAATGAAAGAGTGGGACGTAATTTTATGTTAAGTGCAGTGCACTTGCTATGTCCCTCGTCGCACTGCTTTTATTGAGAGTGTAAAGGTGGAGGCCTGCCACCGATTGATCGATCAGCTCTTGGCACTGTAGGATCGCATAGTCGATTCCTGCCTGTCGAATGGCTGCGGGATCATCTCCAGCTTCGCTAAGGGCCCGTAGGAGCTTTGCTGGGAAGCGACTTCCCGCTGCTAAGTCAGCCATCCGCTTCATTCCGGCGAGAGTGGTGATGGGCATGATACCGGCCACGATTGGCAGGTCGATCCCGTGTAGTAGGCAGCGATCCCGATAATCGAAGAAGTCATGAGTGTCGAAGAAAAGCTGCGTGCAGATATAATCAGCACCCGCATCCACTTTCTTCTTAAAGTAGTCCATCTCTACAAGGCGGTTTTGAGTCGCAGGATGACCTTCTGGGAAACCTGCAACTCCGATTTCAAAGTGAGATGAATGTTGAGAGATGAAGGAGACCAGGTCACTGGCAAAGGTGAAATCATCCTCACTGTGATCATAGTTCACCTGATTTTGAGGCGGATCACCTCTAAGGGCTAAAATTGTCCCGACTTGATCTTCAGAGTATTGATTTAGGATCTCAGTCATTTCGGCCTTAGTATGGCCGATGCAGGTGAGGTGAGGGATGGTTGGGACGGAGGTTTCCTGAATGATTCGTTGCACCACTTCACGGGTCCGCTCACGGGTGCTACCTCCGGCTCCGTATGTTACGCTTACGAAGGCTGGGTCGAGCTTACCAAGCTCGTGCACTGTTTTTAAAAGCTCATCTGCCCCGGAGTCATTCTTGGGAGGGAAGAATTCGAAGGAGAGGGTAGGGCGTTCCGCTTTAAGTGATGAGAGAATTTCCATCGGGTGGGAGATTATGACAATGAGCGGACCCGTCTACCGAAAATCAGTGTTTTTTGTGCAACTTGACGGTTTAGCCGTGGTTTAATCAGAAAACCCAAGCTCGCTGTGTCTCATTCTGTCATTTTGTTAAACGCCTATGCATTTTTTATCGCTTTGAGTTCTGCGCCAGTTTTAGCGAAAGAAGCCCAAGCCACAGTCGCAGAGAAAATGCCTCCGAGGGCTGAAGAGTTTCTGAAATCACATGATCAAGATAGAGACCAGAAGATTTCTAAGGTGGAATTTGAGAGAGGAAAACGAGTGATGCGACTCTCTCCAGAAGCACGCACGAAGATTTTCAATCGCTTGGACAAGAATAAAGATGGCTTTCTTTCTAGAGGCGAGTTGTCTCTGAACTCACCAAAGAAAAAAGAGAGACTTTTAGCAAGAGCAGACCTAGATCGTGATGGAAGAATCAGTCAGCTCGAATTCGCACAGCATATCCCTTTTTCTAAGATGACCCTTGAGAGGCGGGAAAAGATATTCGGCCGTCTCGATGTGAATTTGGACGGATTTCTAGACCGCAAGGATACTCGCCTAGGGAAGGGGATGGCGCAGCGGGGAGAGGAAAAGCGATTGCCCAAAATGAGGGTTCAAGAGGGAGATCTAGATCAGAGTGGGGCGCTGTCATGGAGCGAATTCCAGAAATTACCCCAATTAGAGAGCTATTCGGTGGAGCAAAAACATCGACTATTTCACCGCCTAGACCGCGATGAGAACACGGAGCTCAATAGCCGAGAACTGCGCGCAAGTGCAGGGCGAGCGAAGGCGAGGAAGAGGGAGAAGAAGGAAGCTAAAAAATGACCTCAAACCAGAGGCCAGCATAGGCGACATCACTGCCGTCATGATCGTCGAGCTGAACACTAGCACCTATGAAGGGGGTGAAAGACACTTGCTCTGAGAGGGTGTAGGTGAGTGATACCCGGGCATAGAAATCATTTAGTCCGTCGCGGTCCTGGTAGTCAGAGATGAGGCTGAGCCCACTCTCGATGGTGACGAAGGCGTCTTCCGAGAGGACTTGACTCCACTCCAGCTCACTTGCGAAGTAGAAGCCACTTTCGCCGAAGTCGATTTGGAACTGGTTGCGCCAGCGCCAGTCCTTGTGAAGTTCGTAGGAGGTGAAAAATCCGAGGTCGATTCCACTATCGAGCAGGCTGGAGCTCCGGTCGCGGTAAGTGAGGGAGCTTCCCAAGAGGAGTTTATCACTGAAGTCGTGGGTGTATTCGGCGTAAATACTGGTCTCTGAGAAGTCGCCACTACTCTCGGAGAGGTGGGAGAGTCCGAAGTGAAGTGACGAGTGGTTGGAGAGGGAAAGCTCGGCCTCGAGTTGGAAGTCTAGGGAGGCGTCTGCGAGCTCAAAGCCACGGTGAACGTAGTGGCTGCGCAGTCCGGTTACGGCCTCGATCCCGAGTGGAATTTCTTCTTCAGTCTCGGCCCAAAGCAGTGATGGAGCGAGGGCTGTGAAGATCGCGGTAATGCCAGCTCGTCTGCTCATCAATTTATGGTGTGGGATTAAAGAAGAGGGATAATGCCTTTACTCTGACTTCGGTTTTTCGACGTAGGTCGATTTAATGCGAAGGTCACGGAGGGCATTACCGGTGGCACTTCCGGGGCTCGAGGTCATGATTTCTGCTCCTTTGTTATTCTTGGGGAAGGCGATGACTTCACGAATGGACTCTTCTTTACAAGCGAGCATGACCACGCGGTCTAGACCGAGCGCAATGCCGCCGTGTGGAGGGGCGCCGAATTTAAAGGCCTCGAGAATGTGCGCGAATTCAGTGTTCGCTTCTTCTTCTGATATCCCGAGAGCGGTAAACATGTCGCTTTGGAGTTCTGATTCGTGGATTCTGATGGAGCCTCCACCGAGCTCGTAACCATTTAGGACGACGTCGTATGCTTGAGCACGGAGGCCCTCGAGTTCTCCTTTACGGAGTTTTTCTTCGTCCTCTTTAAGCGGGCGGGTGAAGGGATGGTGAACGGCGACGTGGCGGCCCTCTTCTTCATCATAGGCGAGGAGGGGGAACTCGGTGACCCAGAGGAAGTCGAGCTCGTCATTTCCTTCGAGGAGGTTCTGAAGGGAGGCAACTTCAAGGCGAATGCGCCCTAGGACATCACAGGCTGGCTCCCACTCATCTGCGGCGAAGAGGATGAGGTCGCCGGCCTCGATATTGAGCTTCGTGCGGAGGGCTTCGATTTCCTCATCAGTCATGCGTTTCACGAAGGGAGAGCGCCAAGTGGAGCGGTCGGTATCACGTGCCTGAATGTAGGCAAGGCCCTTTGCTCCGGCTTCTTGGGCCAGTTTAGTGAGCTTGTCGATCTGTCCAGTGGAGATGTCGGCGAAGCCTTTGGCGTTGATGGCTTTGACAACGCCACCATTGCTAATGACTCCAGAGAAGACGCGGAATTCACAGTCTTTTAGCTCAGTGCTGAGGTCGACCATTTCCATGCCGATGCGGCGCTCTGGCTTGTCTGAGCCGAAGCGATTCATGGCATCATGCCAAGTGAGACGTTCAAAGGGGGTGGGGACTTTTACCCCTCGTGCTTCTTCAAACATGGAGGAGAGCATTCCCTCAATGAGGCCGATGATGTCTTCTTGATCTACGAAGGAGGCCTCGATGTCGATTTGAGAAAATTCTGGTTGGCGGTCTGCACGGAGGTCTTCATCACGGAAGCAGCGAGCAATCTGGAAGTATTTTTCTACGCCCGCGACCATGAGCATCTGCTTATACTGTTGGGGAGCTTGCGGGAGGGCGTAAAACTTACCGGGGTTAATCCGACTGGGGACGAGGAAGTCACGCGCTCCTTCCGGGGTGGCCTTTGAGAGGATGGGAGTTTCTACCTCGATGAAGCCTTGGTCCGAGAGGTGGTCCCGAGCAGCCTTGGTAATGTGGTGCCGCTGGCGGAGGTTACTGGCGAGACGTGGGCGGCGTAGATCGAGGTAGCGGTGCTTCAGGCGGAGGTCCTCATTCGAGAGTTCTTTATCAAGCTGGAAGGGGAGAACCTCAGCCTTGTTTACGATGACTAATTCCTGAGCGACGATTTCAATTTCTCCGGTGGGGAGTTCGGCATTTGTGGTGTCAACTTCGGCAGTTTTTAGGCGAGCAGCGACGAGGCCAGTGACTTGGATGACGTCTTCTTCCCGCAGGCTATGAGAAAGTTTGGCAGCCTCCTGAGAATCATCTGGACGGAAGACGACCTGAGTGAGCCCTTCCCGATCACGCAGGTCGATGAAGATGACGCCACCATGATCTCGGGTGGAATTGACCCATCCCGTTAGGGTCACGGTGTCATCGATGTTTCCGGTGCGGAGTTCGTTACAGTGGTGTGTTCTCATTTCTTCAGGTATTGGGAAAGGGTTGTGTAGAGTTTTTCATCAGCGGTGATTTTCACTTCCTCACGAGTCGCGATGAGTTTTAGGGAGGCTTCTGGGAATTCAGAGCCGATGACGAGGGCCAGTGGAGCCTTAGCTTGCTCGGCTGCCTTGAACTGCTTCGCAAATTTTGTGGCAGAAAGTGAGTAGGAAACGGCGAGACCTGACTGGCGGAGTTCACTGGCTAGGGCAAGGAGCTTAGCCTCTTGGCTAGGGTCAGCTAGGACGAGGAAGAGGTCACAAGCGCTTTCAGCGGCCAGGCTGGTCTGCATTTTTTCCAGAGCGTGGGGAGTCTTCTCGATGAGATCCCGAATGACGACATCTCCGATGGCGAAGCCTACGGCAGGAAGGTCAACCTTGCCATCTGAGAGGGAGGATAGGAGGGAGTCATAGCGGCCTCCACCGGCGACGGCCCGCATGGATTTCTTGGCGTCAAAAATTTCGAAAACCACTCCGGTGTAGTAGGCGAGGCCACGGACGATGGAGAGGTCAATCTCGACATCGTCACGCATTCCCCGTGCCTCTAAATTGCTGAGAACGGTGTTGAGGTTTTCGCTCAAGGCGGAGGGGGACTGGATGGCTTCTTGAACCTCGGCAAGAGTGAGGCCTAGTGGGGCTAAACTGGCGGTAAGTTTCTCTTCTTTTTCTCGCTCGATTTTATCGACAATTTGGAGGAGCTCTGCGGCTTGCGCTTGAGAAAGGCCTTTTGAGTCCGCATATTTTTGCCAGTAATTACGGTCGGAGAGGCGAATGACGAAGTCCCCCTTCTGGAAGCCTAATTCGCGCATGAGCTCGATGGAGAGGGCGATCAATTCCGCATCGGCGGCGGCGGAGGGCTCGCCAATGAGGTCAACATTGAATTGGTAAAACTCGCGGGTGCGCCCTGCCTGCGGTTTCTCGTAGCGGAAACATTGGCCGATTTCGAACCAGCGTAGTGGTTTCGGGTAATCACGCTGGCAGGCGGTGAGGAGGCGGCCCAATGAGGCTGTGACTTCAGGACGGAGGGTGACATCGCGCCCGCCTTGATCCTCGAAGCGGAAGAGCTGGGTGCCGAGTTCTCCGCCTGATTTTTTCAAATAAAGTTCTGTGGCTTCTACTAGAGGGGTTTCATATTCTAAGAAGCCGTAGCGCCGCGCCACTTCGCGAAACTTAGCGAAGAGGTAGTTCCGCACTGCGCAGTCTTCGGGACGGAAGTCTCGAAAGCCGGGAAGTGATTGGAAGGTGGGTTTAGCCATAGTGAGCGAGTGATCATCGCGAATTTCTCGCGGGCGCGCGAGGATAGGGGGCCATTCCCCGATGTCGAGGCGGATTGTCAGCAGGCTTTGAGCAAAATTCCCTCGGTGAGGGCAAAGTCTGGGAGGTCGAAGTTGACTCAATCGGCCTGAGAGGGGATGACTGTGGGGTGATCAAGATCCGTGGAGCCCGACAACATAATCTAAAGGGAGTGGATGTGGATATCCCTCGTGGAAAGATGATCGTGGTGACGGGTGTGAGTGGGAGTGGGAAGTCCAGTTTAGCATTTCACACGCTTTATGCAGAGGGGCAGCGGCGTTACGTGGAGTCGCTCTCGGTTTACGCACGGCAGTTTTTAGACCAGCTGGAGAAGCCGGAGGTGGACTCGATCGAGGGGCTAAGCCCGGCAATCGCAATCGATCAGAAGGTGGGTTCTGGCAATCCCCGATCGACGATTGCGACGGTGACTGAGATTCATGATTATCTCCGGATTCTTTATGCCTCTGCGGGGGTCCCGCATGATCCGGTGACGGGTGAGCGGCTGGAGAAGATGACGACTGGAGATGTGGTGGCGAGCTTATGTGCTAGGCCGGAGGGGACGAGGGTGATTTTGTTAGCACCACTTAGAGTGGAGGGTGATGCAGAGGGGGTGATCGCGGATTTACAGCGGCAGGGTTTTGTGAGGGTGCGAGTGGATGGGGTGATTTATGAACTGGAGGAGGCCGTGGGGAATTGGCCAGTGGATGGGGAATTGGAAATTGTGGTGGACCGCGTGGTAGTGAAAGATGGGGTGGAGTCTCGGCTCGCTGATAGCGTGGAGATCGCGCTAAGAATTTGTGGAATGGAGGTGCGGGCCTTAACCCAGCAGAAGGGTGATGAGGGGTGGGAGGAGCTTTTTTTTGCCACGAGTTTTCGGAATCCAGAAACAGGCTTTGAACTGGCCGGACTTACGCCGAGGCACTTTTCTTTCAATTCTCATTTAGGGGCGTGTGAAGCATGTCATGGGCTAGGGACGGAGGATTTTTGCGATCCGAGTTTAGTGGTACCTGATCGGGGTGAGTCGATCGCTGCTGGGGCGGTGAAAGTGTGGTCGAAGGGGACGAAGCGGAAGGGCTGGAATCAGGTGCTGGTGGAGGCTTTAGCAAAGCACTGTGGGGTGAATGTGGAGGAGCGCTTTGAGGAGTTAGGAGAGGATTTTGAGAAGGTTCTTTTTTATGGCTTAGAGGGTGAGGAGATTGAGGTGATTTGGGAGAAGGAGGGGCAAAAGGTGGTCTTGAAGAAGGAGTTCGAGGGGCTTTGTAGGCAGGTGGAGCGACATTATCGTGAGAGCGAGAGTGAGGCTGTGAGGAGGAGTATGGCGCGTTTTATGAGCTCGCGAAGGTGTGAGGCCTGCGAGGGGCGGCGACTGAAGCCGGAGTATCTTGCCGTGACTTTAGGGGGTGATGGCGATGAGAAGGGGATTCAGGATTTTTGTGGGGGTGCGATCTCTGAGTTAGGGAGGTGGTTAGCTGGGGTCGTTTTGTCAGAGGGTCAGGAGGCGGCGATGAGAGGAGTGGTGGGGGAGCTAGAGAAGCGCTTGAAGTTTCTGAATGAGGTGGGCTTGGGCTATCTCACGCTGGATCGGGCGAGTGGGACTTTATCGGGAGGGGAGTTTCAGCGGGTGCGCTTAGCAACACAGTTGGGAGCAGGTCTGGCCGGGGTGCTTTATGTGTTAGATGAGCCGAGCATCGGGCTACATTCGCAGGATAATGAGCGCTTGATCAAAGCGCTTTTACGCTTGCGTGATGCCGGTAATACGGTGGTGGTGGTGGAGCATGATGAGGCGATGGTGCGGGCGGCTGATGAGGTGATCGAGATCGGCCCGGGTGCGGGTGAAGCTGGGGGCGAGTTGGTGGGGCAAGGGACGGTGAAGGAGTTAATGCTTCTTGATAGCCCGACGGGGAGATGGCTGAGGCGTGATGAAGTGGTGTTTTCTTCCAAGAAGAGAAAGGTTGCGAAGGCGCTGAAGATTATAGGACCTAAGGAAAACAATTTAAAGGGGGATGATGTGGTGATTCCGCTAGGTCAGTTAGTGGGGGTGACTGGGCCGAGTGGGAGTGGTAAATCGACCTTAGTGGATGGGATTTTACGGCGTGCTCTTGCACGGGTGTTTCACCGAGCGAAGGCACAGGTAGGGAAGCATGAGAGGGTGGAGGGTGTGGAGTATTTAGAAAAGGTGGTGGTGGTGGATCAGAGTCCACTGGGGAAGAGTCCACGGTCTAATCCGGCGACTTATACAGGGGCGTTTGATCTGGTGCGGGAGTTGTTTTCTAAGCTGCCACTTTCACGACAGCGGGGTTATCAGGCGGGGCGCTTTAGCTTTAATGTGAAGGGGGGACGTTGTGAAAAGTGCCAGGGCGGGGGGGCTTTGAAAATCGATATGCATTTTTTACCTGACGTGTGGATTTCTTGTGAGGCTTGCCGTGGGGAGCGTTACAATCGAGAGACACTGGAGATACGTTACCGTGGGAAGAACATTGCTGATGTTTTAGAAATGACGATCGAGGAGGCGCGTGATTTTTTCGGAGCGGTTCCTAAGCTGAGCGCGATCATGAATGCGCTGGCAGATGTGGGCCTGACTTATGTGAAGTTAGGGCAGGCCGCGAATACTCTTTCTGGAGGGGAGGCGCAGCGGATTAAGTTGGCCTGTGAGCTGTCCAAGTCTGGGCCGGGGCATAGCCTCTATCTGCTAGATGAGCCGACGACGGGACTGCATTACGAGGATGTGCAGGTGCTTATGAAGGTGTTTTTGCGTCTTAGAGATGCGGGACATTCCTTAGTGGTGGTGGAGCACAATCTGGACGTGATTGCACGCTGTGATCACCTCATTGATCTAGGACCCACGGGGGGGATGGAAGGCGGTTATGTGGTGGCAGAGGGGACTCCCGCTGAAGTCCTAGAAGTAGCGAACTCGCCCACGGGGAGAGCATTGAAAAAGATGAATGCTTAGGAGTTCTTCCAGCGTGCGATCTGAGCTTTGATATTGTCTAGCGAGGGTGCTCCGGGATTACTACGTGCGGCTAGCGCGGTCTGGAGGTCAAAGACGGCGGAGGCTTCCTTGGTAAAGGCGGGGTCGATCTGGCTGAGGTCAAGCTGATCAAGAGGGGTTCCGGAGTGGACTGAGGCGGCGACTGCCTTCCCGACAAGTTCATGAGCAGAACGGAAGGGGATACCTTGTTTGACGAGCCAGTCGGCAAGGTCGGTGGCGAGAAGGAGCGGATCTGAAGCGGCAGCTTGGCAAGCGTCTTCGTTGATCTCCATCGCAGTGATCATTTCTGCGTTGACCTTGAGAGCTAGGGTGAGGGTGTCAATGGAGTCGAAGAGGGGTTCTTTGTCTTCCTGCAGGTCGCGATTGTAGGTGAGTGGGAGGCCTTTAATGGCGGTGAGGATGGCGGTGAGATTACCGTAGAGTCGCCCAGTTTTCCCCCGAGTGAGTTCGCAAACATCGGGATTTTTTTTCTGGGGCATGAGGGAGGAGCCGGTGGTGTGGGCATCCGAGAGGGTGGCAAAGGCGAACTCGCTAGAGCACCAGAGGATGAGGTCTTCTGAGAGGCGAGAGAGGTGCGCCCCGATGAGGGCGAAATCGAAGAGAAGCTCTGCAATGTAGTCACGGTCAGAGATGGCGTCCATCGAGTTCGTAGTGACGGAGTCAAAGCCGAGTTCTTTGGCAATGGCTTCACGATCTAAATTAATGGTGGACCCTGCGAGGGCACCGGAGCCGAGCGGTGAGATATTGACCCGTTTCCTAGCGTCTTGGAGGCGGTTTTTATCACGGGCGAGCATCTCGACATAGGCAAGAAGATGATGCCCTATGGTGACAGGCTGGCCGCGCTGGAGGTGGGTGTATCCGGGGAGGATGGTGCCTGCGTAGCGTTCTGCGCGGTTTAGGAGGGCTGCTTGAAGGCTGCTAAGGAGGGAGAGGAGGTCGTCAATGGCGGCTCTGCAGTAGAGGCGGGTGTCAGTAGCGACTTGGTCGTTACGTGAGCGTGCGGTGTGGAGTTTACCACCAAGGGGGCCAATTTTAGTGGTGAGAGCGGCCTCGATATTCATGTGAATATCTTCGGCTTCGATGGAGAACTCGAAGTTACCAGCGGAGATGTCTTGCTCGACTTCCCGTAGTCCGGTTTCGATTTTTAGAAATTCATCCTGATTTAAGATTCCCGCACTGACCTGAGCTCGTGCGTGCGCGATAGAGCCGGCAATATCGTGCGGATAGAGCCGCCAGTCATAGGAGATGGATTCTCCGTATTGTTGGACAAGATCTGCGGTGTTTTTTGAAAATCGGCCCTTCCACATGGTGGCGGAGTTTTAGAGTGGAAAAGAAGGGATTCAAGTCTGGATGAGAAAGCGGCCAGAAATAGTCGTGTTTGAAAATTAGAGAGATTCTCAGTAGAGGAGTGTAATGGGATTTAATTATGTCGAGTAAGTCTAGAGGAATAAAAAACCCGATAACTCAGAGGAGTCTATCGGGTTTTTCTGGAGAGCTGCTCGCTCTGAGCGTGCTTGAGAGTGGAAGAAATCTCTAGCTAGGGTGCTTACATATCCAGCTCGCGAGTGGTCGAGGTGAGAATTGCGCGGTTATTGCCACAGGCAATTTGAACTTCCTCCATGAAGTCAGATACTTGGATGCCTTCCTTAAGAACGAGGCCGTAACGTAGTTCACTCATCATTCCTGCCTGAACTGACTCGACGCTAATCATCTCAATTGCATCGGTGAATTTTGTGAAGATATCACTGAAAGCCTTCGAGTAGTCGACGTCGTTATTCACACGAATACGAAGTTGGTGAGACGCTCGATTCGGAGCGAAGGTATCTCTCTTCGAGATAAAGAGGATGGCAAGGACCACGATAAGAGTGGTGATCGCGACGATGGTGTATTGCTGCGCTCCGATCCCCATTCCGGTGGCCATCGCGAAGAAGACAAAGGCGAGGTCACGCGACTGGCCTAGATTCCGACGGAAACGAATCATCGAAAAAGCAGCGAATGCCCCGAAGGCCACCGCGGGACTTCCATTGACCACCATGATTAGAATGGTGGTGACAGTCCCGATAATGACAAGGGTGTGGACATAGTCCTGAGAGTAGCGAGTTCCTTTATAGGTGTGCTTATAAAGTGAACCAATGATCATGTTGAGAAAGAAGCTTAGGCTCATTGCGCCCAGCACTTCTAAGGGAGGAGGTCCATCTGAGTCAGGGCCAGATTTTTCCATCAAGAATTCAAAGGTAGCGAGAACAGGTTCCATGGTTTTTAGTTTAGAAAGTAGAAGTATACAAAAAGGTGCCTAATTAGGCGGTTGGAGAATTCAAGGAGTTGATTTGAGCTTTGAGAACAGGGTCGATGACTTTCATCGCAGTGCAGAATTTACTAAAACTTCTGCGGATTAAGGATTTTTCGCCCCCGTATTGGCGGAACCAAAAGGGAACGGCTCCGATAGATTTCACCTCGAAGATCGATTTGTCAGCCGGAATGATGTAATCTTTAAAACGTCGATCATCAGCCTCTAGGGCGAGCAGTTTAGAGCGACACATGAGTCCGGTGTCAAAAGTGATGCGGAGCTGCCCATCTGGAGTCATTAGGGCCTTACGATCATAACGAAGCTGAATGGCTGGGCCAAAGTGGCGCCGCTCGATCATATCAAAAAGCTCTTTAATGATCATTCGCTGGGTCCGGGACCAGTCCCGTTTCACGGTGTTTAGGATTTCGAAATTCCCTTTCGCAAATTCGATCGCCTCTTCGACAGGCAGGAAGAGGCGACGTTTCGCCCCGAAGCCGAAGTGCTTATGCTTAATCTCGATAAACCCGGTAGGGGGAATTTTACCACCCTCGTTCCCGTATATGCGGACACGGATTTTACGGCGGCTAGCTAGGCGCCGTTCCTTTTCCCAAAAACACTCCCGGTCTGGAGTCTCAAAATACTCAGTAACGATCGGATAACAGCCATCTTCAGAAGCTAGGCTATCCACAACGAGACGATCACTAAGATCACGCTGAATCTGCTCCATTTCCTCGAGCGAGATCAGGTACTTGTATTCTGTGCGGTTGAGACTCAAGGGGCGGATGAATTAGAAAAGTGTGACAAAAAGGTCACTGAAAACTAGAACCTGATTGCGAGGAGAGATAAAAAAGGGAAATGGACGAGGTGACCAGCTTAAGTTTTCAGACCGTATGCAGATTCTCCGTTTTTACTTAAGATGCGGGCCTGTTCATCGTTAGAAAGTTGGGAAACAAGCTCTCTCACGCTGTCTGCCCAAGATTGATAAGACTGGAGTCTTAATAGGGAAACTGGCCAGTCTGTCCCGAACATGACTTTTTCAGGACCGAATATTTCCAAAGTTTCCTCAAAGTAGGCTTTGATCGTCTCAGGAGAGATGGGATCCCCAGCAGGGAATTCTGTCACAAGCCCAGAAAATTTAACCCCAAGGATGTTATCCCGTTTTGCGAGTTCTTTCATTCCGGACCTCCAAGAGGCTTCGACTCGCCCACTCTGGGCCTCAGGCTTGGCTAGGTGGTCGATAATAATGCCAAGTTCAGGCTGGCGATCTACCAACTGGGTGGCGACCGGAAGCTGGCGCTGAAAAAGGAGGAGGTCATAGACGAGATTATGTGACGGTAGGCAGCCTAGACCTCGGTGGAAGTCATCTCGGAGAAAATACTCATCATCTTCTTCTTGGAGCACATGGCGCACCCCGACAAATTTCGGGTGCGTCGAGAGTTCATCGAGGTCCTTTGCCACTTGGTCTGAGATGAGGGGGACCCAGCCGACGACTCCGCGGATGAGGTCTCCTTGGTCAGCCATCTTTAAAAGATCGTGAGATTCTGCAATGATCTGGCGTGCTTGGACTGCGATCGTGCCGGTGACCCCAGCTGAGGAGGTGGCAGATTCTAACTCTGGGAGGAGTTGGTCCTGAGCTAGGGGAGATTCGCTTGGGATCCATTCATACTCTTTACGGCTGTATTTCCAGAGATGGTGATGAGTATCTAGCATTGAAGAAGAAATTTGTCATAGCTGCTTGAGCGCGTCAAACCTTACGGTGTTTGATAGGGAGACTCTGTAGGAAGGGCCCAAGATGCGCTTTCTTTCCGGCGATGTCCTTATTTTATCAATGAGGCTTGTAGTCTCTCCATAATCCTTTTTTGAGGTATAAAATGACTAAAAAAGGTAAGAGAAAGAATATTTCTATTGGAGGATGATTTGGGGGATTGGGTGCGAAGAAAAATGCGAGGATCGTAGTAACTAAGGCTAGCCATCCGTGTAAAATCCCTACTCTCACCGCCCAGTCTTTACCCCAGAGGATCCCGTATGCGACAACTCCGGAAAGAGTTAAAATTAGCATGAGAAAAATTGCAGTAGGATTTAGGGCAGAGCGTCCTTCATAAATTAATCCAAAACCTGTACAACGAACTGTCCCTCCCCCAATGAGGCTCAAAATAAACACCATGGGGCTGACCAGCATGAGAAGATAGATCCATGAAAAAAATCTGATCCAAGCGGGTAAAATCTCTTTTCTCATTTTTTTATCACGTAGGTTGCGAGATCAAGGATTCATTCCTATCAAGCTATTCACCTTCCTTGCGCGGAGTCCTCCGGAAGAGGCGATCTAGTGCGGCGGCAGGAGGAATGTTTTGATAAAGCACTGCGTAGACCACATCAAGGATGGGGGTGCGGGCATTGACCCGGCGGGCTGCCTCGTAGATGGAACGAGTGTTCGGTACACCTTCTGCGACCATGCCTAGATCGTCTACGACTTGCTGGAGAGTCTTACCTTGCCCAAGAGCTAGGCCGACTTTGTGATTCCGAGAGTGCTCTGAGAAGCAGGTCGCGATGAGGTCTCCCAGACCAGAAAGCCCAGCAAAGGTCTCAGAACGCCCCCCTAGATCCGTGCCGAGGCGAGTCATCTCGGCGAGAGCGCGAGTGACTAAGGCGGAGATGGCATTATCTCCAAGTCTTAGCCCCATGGCTACTCCAGCTGCTATTGCGTAGACATTTTTAATGGCTCCTCCCAGTTCGACCCCCGCGATGTCTTGATTGGTGTAGGAGCGGAAACGATCATTTGAGAAAATTTCCTGAAGAGCTTCTCCGACTTTAAGATCACGACAGCCAATCGTCACCGCCGCTGGGAGACCCTGTGCGATTTCTTCAGCATGGTTTGGACCAGAAAGAACAGTAATAGGATTTCGGGGGAAAGAGTCCGCGATGACCTGAGACATCCGTTTACTGGATTCAAGCTCGATTCCCTTCGAGCAAGAAAGTAGGACCGCCGATTCAGGTACCCCAAGTTCAGCAAGCTTCGTACAAGTTGCGCGAGTTGCTGAGGTCGGGACGACAAAGAGGAGCAAATCAGCATTTTTGACGATTTCCTGCTCTTTTGTGGCGATGAGATTTTCAGGCAGGGTGATACTTGGGAGGTAACGCTGGTTTCGGTGTTGTTTATTGATCTCTTCGATCGTTTGGAGGTCTCTGCCGAGGAGGTGAACTTGGGGACATTTCCGAGCGAGAAAAATGGCAAGAGCAGTCCCCCAAGACCCTGCTCCGATTACTACGGGGGTTCGGAATTTCATGAGCTGAGTCCTTCCCTTTTTTTACCGATCTTATGTTCCGTTCCCATTCTGAGACGTGAGATATTCGCACGGTGTTTCCAAATGGCGAGACTCCCTGCGAGAAGGGCGAAGATAAAGAGCGGTTTATTCCAAGTGCCGTCTGCAATTTTTCCGTGGCTATAAGATCCGTAAAAAGTGAGTAATGGAAGAGCGATGGCAGTGGCGATGCTCCCAAGGGAAACATACTTCGTGATATAGGTAGTGATAAGGAAAATGAGGATAAGGAGGGCGAGAGCCACTGGCGGCATTAAGGCTGCGAGGGCTCCAGCACTGGTGGCGATGCCCTTGCCTCCCTTGAAGCCGATCCATGGCGAGTAGTTGTGCCCTAAAATGGCGCCAAGAGCGGTGCAGACTAGGATGCTCTGCCCCACCGTATCTTGGGTGATGAACTGCTCAGAAAGAAGGACCGGAGTGAAGCCCTTACAGAAGTCGAGCAGAAGGCAGGGGATTCCGAATCCTTTTCCGAGAGTTCGGAAAACGTTTGTCGCGCCGATATTTCCGGACCCGTGTTCCCGAATGTCGATGCCTTTAATTTTTCCTAAGAGCAGTCCGAATGGGATGGAACCTAAGAGGAACGCGAAGGGGATGAAGAGCCAGAGCATAATGAAAAATTATTGATCAGTCTTAACCACACGGCGGATGGACTGGATCAGGACTGGAGCGATCGGCACATCATTCGACTCGTTCACTTTATAAAGCGTGCCGACAAGACTGAGCATAGGAGCCGAGTGCGTCTTTACCTCCTTAATTTTATCAACGATTTCCATCCCCTCAGTGACTTCACCAAAGACCGCATAGCCTCCTCCATGGTTAGGGAAGTCGAGACTGGGATTATCTTGCACGTTAATATAGAACTGATTCGAGGCACTATGGGGATCATTGAGGCGAGCCATCGCGAGAGTGCCACGGGTGTTCTTACGGCTGACTTGGCTCTCGTTTCGGATCGGCCCTTTGCTCTTTTTTTGTTTAGGGGTGCTTCCTGAAATCTCAAAGCCACCCCCTTGAATCATGAAGTTCGAGATCACTCGGTGGAAGATGGTGCCGTCATAAAAACCCTCGTCCACGTAGCTTAGGAAGTTTTTCACGCTCAGTGGAGCCGTGTCCTCATGCAGCTGGGCTTTGATGCTGCCCATACTCGTTTCAATGATAATCTCAGTTCCACCAGAAGCTGTAGACTGAGCTTCCTGTGCCAAGGTCTGTTCCTTTTCTGGCGCTTCCTTACAGGAAGTGAGTAGGAGCGCCGTAATGAAGGAGAGGATTCTCATCATACTTGGTCTTATTTAGCCTTGATCCGAGTGATGGATTTGATCGTCACGACTTCCTCAGGAACATCACGCATGCCATTTTTACTAGTAGTTTTCACCTGCTTAATTTTGTTTACCACATCCATGCCCTTGCTGACTTTACCGAAGGTGGCGTAGCCCCCATTATTATGGGGATAGTCTAAGGCGCTGTTATCATTCACATTGATGAAGAACTGTGCGGTCGCGCTGTGAGGGTCTGGGAGGCGAGCCATGGCGATCGTGCCGATTTTATTGCTTTCGGTATTCTCGCTCTCATTCTGAATGGCGGGGCGGGTTTTCAGCTTTTTAAATGAGCCTGCGTCAACTTTGAAGCCACCGCCCTGAATCATGAAGCCATCGATGACTCGGTGGAAGATGGTGCCATCGTAGTGTTTGTCATCAACATAAGTGAGGAAGTTTTCGACGGTTTTTGGAGCGTTTTTGGTATCAAGTAGGATGTGAATGTCACCGAGAGAGGTGGACATGAGGACACTAACTTGAGTGGCCTCAGGTGTTTCTTTTTCCTTTTTAATTTCAGGACTTGGGACAGGGGCTTCTTGAGAATAGGCAAAAGAGCTGAGAAGTCCGATCAGGGTAAGTTTGAAAAATGCTTTCATTTCTTTGCAAGAGTGTAGGGAATCTTAGTGAGCTTGCAACCAGTTGTCACCGAATCCGACCTCGATTTTAACGGGCACTTGATTTGGCAGAGTGATCGCAGATTCCATGGCAGATTTTATGAGAGGGGGTAGTTCGTCCCGCTCGTCTTCGTGAAGGTCGAAAAGGAGTTCATCGTGAACTTGGAGAATCATCTTAGATTTACGTCCTTGCATCAGCTGATGAATCCGGATCATCGCGATTTTAATCATATCCGCAGAGCTGCCTTGGATGGGGCTATTGATCGCGGCCCGTTCCGCATTTGCCCGGACCATCGCGTTACTCGAGTTAATCTCGCTGAAATAACGGCGGCGGCCACTAATCGTCTCTGCATAGCCATTTTCACGGACCCTTTCGACCGTTTCTTCCATGAACTTTTCGATCGCGGGATATTGCTCGAAGTAGGTCTTGATCATCTCGGAAGCTTCGGCCCGGGGGATACTAAGGCGCTGAGAGAGGCCAAAGGCAGAGATTCCGTAGATGATGCCAAAGTTGACCATTTTAGCAGTTCGGCGCATCTCTGGTAGGACTTCTTCATCAGCGACGTGGTAGACCCGTGCGGCAGTCGCACGGTGGACATCTGAATCTTCTTGGAAGGCCTGAATCATACTTGGGTCACCTGAAAGAGCAGCCATCACTCGGAGTTCGACTTGGGAGTAATCGGCGGCCATGAGGGTGAATTTAGGACTGCGGGGAACGAATGCTCTACGTAGTTCACGGCCCATCTCGGAGCGGATTGGGATGTTCTGGAGGTTAGGATCACTCGAGGCGAGGCGGCCAGTGGAGGTCACGAGCTGGTGAAGGTGGGTGTGGATGCGCCCGCTGTGTTCTGCTCGGTGGTTGGGAAGTGCATCAACGTAAGTGGACTTTAGTTTACTGGCTTCTCGATAGCTCAGAATATGAGCTACGATAGGGTGTTTTGTGGCGAGACTAGAAAGCGTTTGCTCATCGGTCTTAAATTGTCCTGTCTTAGTTTTCTTAGGTTTTTCAACGAGTTTCATTTCTCCGAAGAGAATTTCGCCGAGTTGTTTCGGTGAGTTGAGATTAAAAGGTTTTCCCGCTGCCTCTTCGATTTTTTGACTCAGGCTTTCGATGCTTTGGCCCAATTTTCTTCCGACTTCATCGAGGACGTCTTGATCCATTGAAATCCCTTCGGCCTCCATCGCGACAAGCGCCGGAAGAAGAGGGGATTCGATCTCATTCATCACAGCTACCACTCCCATCTCAGCAAGCTGTGGGAGTAATTTTTGGTAAAGCTGTAGCGTGATGTCAGCATCTTCTGCCGCATAATTGGCGAAGGTTTCAAGAGGGATTTGAGAGGGATCAAGTTCCCCCTTCGAGGCCTTCTTTTTGGCTGCCGCCGTGAATAAGTCATCATCCTCCGCCTGTTCAGCTGAAAAGAGGTCTGCGAATTTGATAGGGGAGTATGCGAGGAGATTCTCCGCGAGTGAATCCATGCTGTGCTTTTGATCAGGAGCGATAAGCGTATGTGCTAACATCGTATCAAAAAAAGGACCGCTCACCTCTAGACCATGGGAGTGTAAAATCGCGAGGTCGAATTTAAGATTATGCCCTACCTTAAGCGTGTCGTTTTGGAAAAGTGGGCGGAGGATTTCAGCCTGCTTATCCCAGTCCGTGATAGGTAGGTATGAGGCTTCACCGGCCTTGGCACAGAAGGCGATGCCTAAGAGCTTAGCCTGAAAGCGGTCCAAAGAATTTGTTTCGACATCGAAGCAGAACTGATCGGCATTTAAAAGTCCCTCAGTCAGATTAAGGAGCTGCTCATCGCTTGTGATGAGGTGATAATGATGCGCACTGTCTTGGATCGTCTTAAGACTCTCGAAGATGGGTTCCGGGGAGCTTTCTCCCATGCTTTCGGCCTTTCCAAAAACTCGTTTAGTGAGAGTTCGGAATTCCCAAAGTTCGAAGAGACCTCGCAAGCAGTCCTCATCAGGTTCTTGACGGATAAAATCGTCGAGTGATTCTTTCACTGGGACGTCTAGAATGATCGTCGCGAGCTCTTTCGAGAGGAGGGCCTGTTCAGAGAACTTAATGACATTCTCTTTCTGTTTGCCTTTCAGCTCGTCTGAGTGAGCGATGAGCCCTTCGACAGAGTCGTAGAGGTTGACCAATTTTTTTGCTGTTTTTTCCCCGATCCCGGGCACTCCAGGGATGTTATCAGAGGCATCACCCCAAAGTCCGAGAATATCGATCACTTGTCGGGCCTCCTTGATTTCCCATTTTTTAAGAATCGTAGAGAGGTCTAAGACTTCATGTTCATTACCTTGGCGACCGGGTTTCCACATCGAGGTCCGTGGGGCTACGAGCTGTGCGAAGTCTTTATCTGGCGTGACCATGAAGGTGTCAATGTCACCTCGTTCTTCAGCTCGATGAGCTAGGGTGCCGATGATGTCATCAGCCTCGAAGCCATCCATCGCGATCAAGGGGATGTTCATGGCCTTGCAGAGTTTTTTAACCTCAGGAATTGCAGCTGCAAGCTCCTCGGGCATGGCATCACGTTGCGCCTTGTATTCGGGATAAGTCAGGTGGCGCGAGGTGGGTGCGGAGGTGTCGAAGGCGACTGCGAGATGAGTTGGCTTCTCTTTCTCGATGATGGTGAGAAGGGTGTTCGTAAAACCGAAAACCGCAGAAGTGTTCACTCCCTGAGAATTTGTAATCGGGTTACGAATGAAGGCAAAGTGAGCCCGATAAATGAGGGCCAT
This sequence comes from uncultured Verrucomicrobiales bacterium, assembly GCA_937928425.1. Lineage (GTDB taxonomy): Bacteria > Verrucomicrobiota > Verrucomicrobiia > Verrucomicrobiales > Akkermansiaceae > SW10. The sequence goes on along the minus strand of CALFVL010000021.1, from coordinate 6,074 downwards.
GCCATCCAGAAGGAACAATCGCTTATTTGCCATGGCGGCAGACTCTGACCATACCGAGAAAAGGTCAAATCTTGACTTTGACGGCGTGACAAATCGAACTCTCTTCCCTACGCTTCGAATTACCTTCGATCGTCTATGAAATATCTCAAATTCGTTATCATTGTTTTCGCCCTCTATTTCTTGGGTTATATCCTCGGGCCCATCCTCGGCCCTATGATGGTAAAGGAACAGGAGGTCGGTCGTGATTTCATGGGGATTGCTGAATATAAAGGAGCTCAATATAAGATTAACCTCGCTGATTTTGATGACAGTGATTTCCCTAAGACTTTAAAAATCGTAAAAACGACGAAGATACCGACCCTGAGCGGGGAAGGTGAAGTGATCTTGAAAAAAGGTGATCAAGTGACTCTACTTAGCCGTGATAGTTCCGGTCTTATGGTGGAAAAGCGTGACTCAAATGGAAAAGGCCTCATAAAGCCAGCTGACACCGACGTCTTTAAGCAGTTTGCAAAAAAGATTTATGACAAAGAATCTCCCAAGGGGGAAAAAGAGAGCGTAGTAGCGAAGGCTACAGAACTTCCTGAGAAAAAAGGACAGAACATGCTTAAGGAAGAGGCTAAAGTCGTGGCCAAAACTGAGAAAACCCAGACTCCAACTCCTCAAACAGCTCCTCAAGCAGCCGTCACCGAGGAGAAGAAGGCGATGGTAGAGACGAAAACGACTCCTGAGCCAGAAGTCGCCGTAAATGGAGATTTAAGTGACGATGAAATTGTGGCTCTTATGAAAAAGAGCATTCAGGCGAACGCCCTTAAGGAATTTACTTTTGATCAAGTTGGAGACTGGTCGGTGGAGGGGAAAGAGACGATCGATGGGACAGAATACCAAATAGGACAAGCCGCTTATGAAGCATCCACCATCTTCGGAGTGCGCTCGGTCAAAGCAAAAGCGCTAATCAAAAGTGGCAAAATCGAGCGCTGGGTCTTTGCCAAGAGTGGGATGGAAATTCAGTAATCTCATTTCCGTGGGAGCACTCATAGAGCGACTTAAGACCATTCTTATGGTCCTAAAACGCCGCTTCTCCCAAGGCCCGCTTGAGATTTAACTGGCCATTTAGCCCGCCAAAGAATCGCGATTTAACTTTAAAGGAAAACCTTTTCGCCGTCATTCTGGGCGCTTTGGTAGATCGCGGTGATGACTTCGACGGACTTACGGGCTTCCGCAGCACAGGTGGAGGGAGCACGCTTTTCTGCGATTGCACTCACGACTTCCTCAAAGTTCCGTTGGTGCTGGTAGGAATTAATTGCAGTGGGATCATTCGCGCCTAAGCCGGCCTCTTGTCCCTTCATGAGGGTAGATTGGATCTGGGCATCTTCAGGCCTTTCTTCACGGAAGTCCCAGATCTCAAAGGCCTCATCGGCTAGGAAGACTGAGCCGTCTGTTCCACAGAGTTGAACTCGTGCAGGGTGGCCATCCCTCGACCAAGTGCAGGTGGAAGCTTCGATGATACCACGGGCACCATTTTTAAACTCAATAATCGCGACACAGTGATCTTCCACCTCGATGCGTTCATGTGCGAGGAGTGCAGTGTTTGCTTGGACACTTTTCACGGGGCCAGCGAGATACAGGAGAGCATCTACGGTATGAATGGACTGGTTCATTAGGGCACCACCTCCATCAAGCGCCCAAGTGCCACGCCATCCGGCAGAGTCATAGTAAGCTTGGTCACGGTACCACTTAATGTAAGCCGAAGCCGAAGCGAGAGTTCCGAAGCGGCCTTCATCAGCAGCTTTCTTGAAAGCATCCATCCCGGGGTGGAAACGGCGGTTTAGTACTGCAGCGAGGGTTTTCCCCTGTTTTTGCGCAGCGTTCATGAGCTGATCGATGCGCTCAGTGGTGATCTCCAGTGGCTTTTCGACGATGGCATGCTTGCCGGCATTCAGAGCTGCTAGGGTGGGGTCCAAGTGTGCACCGCTTGGAGTTCCCACCGTGACGATTTCCAGCTCTTCATCAGCAAGAAATTCATTTAAATCTGAATAGGCTCTTCCTCCATATTCTCCTGCCAGTTTATCGGCAGCTTCCTGGCGGAGATCAAAAACGGAGTGGAGAGAGCCGCCAGTCATAGCGGTGATTGCTTTGGCGTGGAAGTGGCCGATCATCCCGGCTCCAATGATTCCAAATTTCATAGTCTGTGGCGCAAGTTGAACTGATCTTCGCTACTCTGGCAAGGATACCTTCTAAATCGGCACCTCTATGGGCTTGGTAAAGAGGGGCCCTACTTCTTTTTAGGGTTTTTTCCTAGTGTTGCTTGCCGATAGAGGAAAATGCCGTCTCCCACCGCCTTGGCTAAGGTTCTCTGATAGGTGGAAGTGTTGATAAGATACTTTTCCTTAGGGTGACTTAAAAAACCACCTTCAATCAAGATGGCTGGATGTTGAACGCCGGTGAGGACACTAAAACGGGCTCTACGGATCCCACGATCGTGAACTGTCAGTTTCAACGAGGAGCTATTAAGTCGTTTCAGACTGGTCCAGTGGATGGCCGTGGCGAGAGCGATATTAGCCGAGTCCTGCTTGTTACCAGGTTTCTTTAGAAAATCTGACTCTTTGAGAGAGCGTCCGTAGTGAGCGACTCCTTCAGGGGAGAGCGTGAAGGTTTCAATCCCACGTGCTCTCCTCGAACCAGCCGAATTAAAATGAATGCTTACGAAGATGGCATTCCGGTATTTATTGGCGAGTTTCACCCGTTCTTGCAGGGTAAGAAAGACGTCAGAGCTGCGAGTCATGACAACTTTGAAGCCGCGCTTCACCAACTCTTCTCTGAGGAGGAGGCTGACTTTTAGATTATAGGCCGCTTCAGTGCCCAAGGAATTAATCGCCCCAGCATCTTTACCACCGTGCCCAGGGTCTATCACTACGGTATCGAAGGCCTTGGCTCCGGCAATCTTAGTGGGACGCAATACCGGATCGATAACCTTAAGAAGGTCAGTCACAGACATGTGATATGTTCCAAGCGCCACGATCGCATTGCTGAAAATGAACTTCACATCATTCATGAAGACCTCTTGCCCACCGGCTTGAAATTTCAAGGTAAGTTGGCTGTTTTTCAAAATGATCTCCCGGCCGGATTGAGTCATACTTGTGAGATTATAAAACTCCTTCACTTGGCTCAGGGGAACGTATTTATTCCCCCGGTATTCCTTCATCTTCCACTCTACTTGTTGAGCTCCCACGGGGAGAAACAGGAAGAAGGAGAGAATCAAGAAATGAAGTGAGGAGGGGAGTCTCATAAAACGGTTCCAAGCAGTGGCAAGAATTAACAATTTATGAAGGAGCTGAGGACTTGCAAGGTGAAAAAATGAGGATCTATCAAAGAGCTTCGCCATTCAGTTAAGAGTGTAAAAATACCCACTTGTCCTTTCTGACAAGAAGGTATGGGAAAGGTGGAGGCAATTAAACCTCTACTTTTGAGGTGTTTTCTAGGAGCTGGTTTTCACTCCTAATGAGCTAAGGCCGTGCCTGAGTGACGATACGGAAGAAGTTCCGTTCTTCACTCAGTGGGAAGGAGCGAGATAGAGAACTGCCAGTGCCTTGGACGGTCAGGACAGGAGTCCAGGTGCTTACTGAAAGATCCGTTGTGGACTCGATGAGGTAGTCGACACTGGCATCACTCTCCCAAGTGAGCGAGGCGAGGTCACTTGTGGTCTCGATGAAAGGAACCACAGCAGCAAGAGCACTATTTTCATCCGCTTCAAAGAGGATGTTTGCCGACGAGGGGGTGATTTGGAACTGGAGGTCATTTCCAGTGCTCGTGGCAATGGATCCTGTGATGGTAGTCACGAGAGCTAGGTCAACTGCGTCGACACTGATGCCGCTTCCGAGGAAAGAAGGAGCAGGACCGCTTAAACTTAGAGTTAAGGTCGCAGGATCTCCGGTGGATCGGAAAGGAAAGGTAGGGAAAGTAGCCAGCTCATCAGACCCTAATCGGATACTGAGAACTTCGTTTGACGGCACCGTAGTGCTGGTCGCGGAAGCGACGGTGAAAGGAGCCGTGATGGGGGCTGAGTCAACTGATCCGGTCCATGTGAGGGGACCAGAAGTGATGCTTACGTTGAGGTTGATATTTTGGCTATAGTTGGTGATTTGAATTCCTAAAGGGGCTGCACTAAATCCCGCAGTGGCTTGGTCATCATAGGTGATTCTAAAACTGATGGGATTATCTATTGGAATTTGATTGTCTTGAAAAACTCCGTTGCTGGATGTGATAGTTCCAGATCCGGTTATAAGAACCGTTTCAGCAAGGAGGGGAGAGCTTGTGATAAGAGTGCTAAGGACTAGAGATTGAAGTTTGGACATTGGTTTAAGAATTTTTCGGGATTACGATAGATTACTTTTTCTATGATTTCATCTCCATAATGTCTTTTTTTCATTTCGAGTGCGGTTTTGATAACGGCGAGAGGGTCAGAAATCCCCCAATCACAAGCAGAATTCATCCAAATGTTCTCCATCCCATAGGTCTCAAGAATGTCGATGGCACGGGCAGGTGAGCACTTAGACTCAGGGTATAGGGTCATCCCTGCCCAGTATCCAGCGTCTAGGACAAGAGAGACGGTGTGTTCTTCGACATGGTCGATGATGATGCGCTCACGGTCGAGCTGAGCATTTTTTAAGCTATCAAGAATTAAGCGGGTTCCTTTGAGCTTATCTTCGAGATGGGGAGTGTGAATGAGAATCGCTTGGTCATATTTTTTAGCAATCTCAAGTTGTTCCTCGAAGATGAGGAGCTCGTTTCGCGTATTTTTATTGAGGCCGATTTCACCTATTCCGAGGACGGTGGGCTGGTTAATAAAGTCGGGAATGAGAGACATCACCTCACGGGCAAAGACTGGGTCTTCGGCCTCCTTAGGGTTAATGCAGAGCCAGCAGAAGTGCTTTATGCCGAACTTTGCAGCGCGAGCTGGTTCATACTCGGTGAGTTGGCGGTAGTAATCATAAAAACCTTGAGCAGACGCGCGATCGTAGCCTGCCCAGAAGGCTGGCTCGCAGAGTGCCTCGCAGCCCACTTGGGCTATGGCCTGATAGTCTGCAGTGGTCCGGCTGACCATGTGGGCATGTGGTTCGATATAACGCATGGTGAAGAGTATTGGAGTTTGCCTTATGCGCCTAGTGGCTGGGTCTGATGGGCGCCGTATGCGAATGAGACGCCTGCAGAGTGGGCAGGCTCAGTGGAGTGATCGGAGAGGGAAAGATGGACTGCTTGGGTCCGGCTTGTACCCGCAGGTGGGCTCTGCATGGCCGCGAGCGCTTTAAGGAAGGCGGGGTGACGGAAATCCGCCTCGCCATCATGGCGATCTATACGATCTAGGAAAGAGGCTATCTCAAGAAGCTTGAAACGAGCGTCCATGAAGTAGAGGTCTTGTATATCTTTTTTAGTAGGCATGGGAAAAGGTGTTAGGCTGAATCTTAAAGTCGTGATAGATACTAAGGGTGAAAAAATGTGCGCTCACGCCATGAATAGTGGACGAGTCTTATGAGAGGGCAAGAAATTGACGATTGGAACGCGCTGGTGAGCGGTAGTAGGATCTCCGAGTAGGATGGTGTTTTCCAAAGCCCCCATCGTGGCGAGTTCTTTTTTTAAGGCCGTAGTGAGTGTTAAGCTACGGTCGGGAGAGAGCTTAAGTCGGAGTTGGTGGGCGAGACGGCCCATAGACCAGCGGACATTAATTTCACTCACTCGCTGCCACGAGAGATGGCCCTCATCTTGATAGAGGAAAGAGTCGATGCATAAGGGGCCATGGTATTGATGTTTTTTAAGGAGTCGACCGAGAGCCTTATGGATTTCATTCTTAGCGGCAGGGAGAATCTTGGTGGCCAGAAATCGAGCCTGTTCAGGGGGGAGAATACTGGCGGGTTTCCGAGTGGAGGTGGAGGAAATCCACTGCCCGCGCTCACTCACTTCTTGGTATGAGATCCCGAGGAAGTTTAGTCCGCCTTGGCCAGCTGGGTGTGAGTGGTAGAGGAGCGAGAATTCGAGGGTTTTCTCAAGCCATGGTTCAATGAGGTGCTTTACTGAGAACT
>CALFVL010000020.1 GCA_937928425.1 uncultured Verrucomicrobiales bacterium | reverse complement strand
AGACGTTCGCTTCGAGAATGAAACTGATTAACGCATCCTTTATTACTATGATTGGGCTCTTCTTAACTGGGTGTGATCGCTCGGAGTCATCAGCCTACGCAAAGCTCAAGTCTAAAACAGGAGCGACAGACGAGCAATTAGAAGCTGGGATCGAGATGTATACCGATATCTATGTGTTAATGCGTGATAAGATCGAAGCAGGCGCTCTCAATGTCGAAGATATTATAGAGACTGCGAAGCGGACTAAAGAAGTGATGGCGACCGTGCAGCGAGAGGATGAGATGGCGGCAGTGATGACTCTTTCACATCTCAGAACTCTAGAGTCCAAAGGTATGGAAGAGGCACGAGAAGCAATGGCGAAACAGCTAACTCGATTTGTCGAAGCAGAGTTTCCAAGCACCGAGAATGCTGAGAAGATCCGGAATGAGATCCAAGAGTATGCGAAGAAATCAGAAGCATTTCGTAATCGAAAATAAAAAAGCGAACAGGGCAGCGAACCCGCTCGCTGACGGTACTAGAGTTGTTTGGGACTGAGGCTAGGGCTGGGGTAGGAAGTTCGTATCGGAGTTGTCAGGAGGATCTTGTCATCGGAGAATGGCCTTGAACCTTCTAAGATTACTTTTCATGGAATCAGCTGGTTCTATTCAGTAAACTTGAGGAAGGAGAAAATGATATTAGTGATAAATTAACTGGTTTTACGCCTAGAAAAGGGGCATGTAGAGAACTCCTCTAAATATGCTCACCCTTCTTCAAATTCTCGGTGCTCTCGGTGTTTTTCTTTTTGGCATGAAAGTCATGTCAGAGGGTGTTCAGAAATTTGCAGGTGCACGAATGCGGGCCGCCTTGGCCTCTATCACGGGGAATCGCTTTAAGGGGGTTCTCACTGGCTTATTCACTACGGGCTTGGTGCAGTCATCGTCTGCGACGACGGTTCTTGTGGTTTCTTTTGTGAATGTGGGCCTGCTCACGCTTGTGGAGTCGATTGGCGTGATTATGGGGGCTAATTTAGGCACCACTCTTACTGCCTGGATTATCGCTTCAGTGGGTAAGTTTAGTCTGGCGAAGATCTCGATTTATATCGTGGGAGTTGGTTTCCCCCTCTTCTTTGTGGGGAGAGGAAAGTGGAAGTCATTAGGGGAATTTGTCTTAGGTTTCGGGCTGCTTTTCATGGGTCTAGACCTTCTGAAAGGGGCAGTGCCTAATCTGAAGTCAGGGGTGGAGGCAGATCAGGACGTCATCGGCGCGATTCAGTACTGGATCGGGCTCTTGAGTGATAAGGGCTACTTTACTTATGTCCTATTCATGATTGCGGGGATTGTGCTGACTTTACTTGTGCAGTCTTCCTCAGCTGCGATGGCCATTACCATCACCTGTGCGAGTGCGGGCTGGTTCGGAACAGACGACTTTGAAGCCTTTAAAATATCTGCTGCGGTGGTCCTGGGTGAGAACATCGGTACGACTGTGACTGCGTGGTTGGCCTCCCTAGGAGCGAATACGGAAGCGAAGCGTGCTGCCAGGGCGCACTTCTTATTTAATGTGGCTGGGACAGTCTGGATGCTGGTGGTCTTTTTAGGGTTCACGGCGATGGTCTGGAACCTTGCTGACTTTTTGCCTGATGGGATGAAGGAAGCGCGGGATAACTTTGCGACGAATAAGGTCGCTTTCGCCACGGCGATTTTTCATACCTGTTTTAACCTCGTAAATGTCTTACTTCTTGTGTGGTTCGTTCCTCAAATTGCCAGTATTGTCCAGAGGTGGGTCCCAGAGAAGGGGAGTGAAGATCGGGATAAAAACCGTCTGCGTTACATCTCTCAAAACTTAGTCGATTTAGGTGAGTTAAACATTGCTGAGGCTGAGGATGCCGTTCGCAAAATGTCCCGCCATACTAAGGAGATGTTCATGGGCTTTAAGGAGGTCTTTGATAGCCCTGCCGCAGACCTGTCTTCTGAGGTGTCTCGCCTCAAGAAGATGGAAGAGGAGGCTGACTTGATGATGCAGGATATCACGGAGTATTTGGTGAAGTGTGTGGCTCGGGATATGAATGCGAGTAATGCTTCTAACATCGCTGCGATGATCCGAATCGTCGCTGAGTTAGAAGAGGCTACGGACTGCATCTACCGTCTCGTAAAACTGACTGAGAAGAAGTACAATAAGACCTATAAGTTTACCGAGCACCAGCTGAAGCAAATCGGCCAAATCACTTCGGTGGTGGGGCAAGCTCTCGGGGCGGTAGATAATTACCTTCTTCGGAGCACGCCACCAGAGGTCATCACCTCGGTGAAGTCGCTCGAGGAACAGTCGAGTGATATGCGGAAGTCCTTTAATAAAGAGGCGGTCAAGCGCATGTCTGAGGGTGATATCCGTGTAGAGATGCTTTACACTGATGTGAACAATGAGTTGATGGCTCTGGCGAACCATGCTCTGGGAGTCATGGAGGCGAGTGATCTCACTTCGGTAGAGTAAACTGGACCTGATGACCCTTATCGTCTGACTGCTTTAAGATGGTCAGAGCCTTTAAGGCGATCAGGGGCTTTTTATGGTCCACCCTTGTCTTGGGTGCCAAGTTGAGCGAAGAAGAGGGGGATGGAAGCAGTCGTCATTGTTGGAGCGGGCCTCGCAGGTCTGTCTTGTGCCCTTACTCTGCATGAGGCTGGTGTCCCAGTCCTAGTTCTCGAGGCGTCCGATGGCGTGGGCGGGCGGGTCCGTACTGATGAGATGGAGGGCTTTCTCTTAGACCGTGGTTTTCAGGTTTATTTAGATGCCTATCCTGAAGCTGGTAAACTCTTAGACCTAGAGGCGCTAGAGCTGCGACCCTTTGAGCCAGGAGCCTTGGTCTTCGATGGGGAAAAATTGCACTCGGTGATGGATGTTTTCCGCCGACCAAAGTCCTTCTTCCGCTCTGTTCTAGCCCCGATTGGATCTCTCCTTGATAAACTGAAGGTGGCGATTCTCCGGCAGAAAATTCTAGACTCCTCGTGGGAAGAAATTGCCCAGCGTCGTGAGCAAAGTAGCGAGGAATATCTCCGCGAGTTTGGTTTTTCTGAGCGGATGATTGAGACCTTCTTCCGCAGTTTTTATGGAGGGATTTTTTTGGAGAGGGCCTTAGAGACCTCGAGCCGTATGTTCGAGTTTACCTTTAAGATGTTTAGTGAAGGGAGTGCGGTGCTTCCTAAGAAGGGGATGGGGGCGATTCCGGCGCAACTTCTTGCTCGGCTACCGGAGGATACGTTACGTTTAGGCGCTGAGGTGGATTCTCTTAGTGATGGAGGGTTATATTTAAAATCAGGGGAGTTACTTAAGGCGTCCCGGATTGTTCTGGCCGTGGATGCCTCGACGACTGCTCGCTTACTCCCTGAGTTTAGCGCTGAGGCTCCCACTTGGCGGTCGGTGACGACTCTTTACTTCGCCGCAGATAAGGCTCCTATTAGGGAGGCGCTTATTAGCTTAAATGGCTGTGGTCAGGGCATGGTGAATTCGGTGGCTGTATTAAGTGAGGTTTCGGCCTCTTATGCTCCTAAGGGGCAGGCCTTGATCTCGGTGGTGGTTTTAGGCCTGCCTGAGTTGTCTGATCTTCCTGAGAAGGTTCGGGTGGAATTAGCGGCTTGGTTTGGACCGCAGGTGAGGCAGTGGAGGCATCTTCGTAGTGATGCAATTCGCCAAGCTCTCCCTCAGCAAGAGAAGATGGGGCAGAAGGCTGCACTAGACTTTGGGAAAGTGGTCGTCTGTGGAGACCATGTTACGAGTGCCTCGATCGAGGGAGCGATCTGTTCTGGGCTTGCAGCTGCTAAGTCGGTCCTGACTCAGAGCCGTGCAGAGCCTCTTTAAACTTCTCGGCGGTCTAAAAGGGTGGCTCGTCTAGGGTCGGAGGCTTGGAGGTGAGCTAGGGCGATCGCCATGGCATCGGCAGCATCAGAGGGGGGAGTTTCTGCTAGCCCGAGAAGGGCGCGGATCATGAAGGCAACCTGATTTTTATCAGCGGTGCCTTTTCCTACGATTGCTTTTTTAACCTTTTTCGGGGAGTATTCGTAGACCTTAAGGCCGAATGAGGCTGCTGCGATGAGGGGGGCGGCGCGTGCTGCTCCCATCGAAATAGCGGTGCGGTGTGACTGAACGTAGATGATGCCCTCAATAGCGACTTCGTCAGGCTGCCATTTCTCGATGAGGTTCTTGATCCCAGTGCAGATCGCTCCAAGAGCTCCGGACTGCTTAATACGGGCTGGGATCGAGATGACGCCGTAGTCGAGAGCCTTCGCTGATGCGTGATCACCCTCAAGAATGGCGTAGCCGGTATTACGCACGGCGGGATCTATACCTAAGGTGCGCATGGAGATTTAGCGGCGGCGGCGCTTGCCACCTCCACGGCGCGGTTTTTTGATCGGCTTGCGTGGCTCGGTATCAAGAAGGGCGGTGTATTGATAATCGAATCCTTCGAGTTTCTTACGCTCGATTTTTTTATTAATAAAGGCCTCTACGGAGTCGGCATATTCTAGCTCATCTGCGGTGAGAAGGGTGAAAGCGTCACCTTCCTTTTCGGCGCGCCCAGTCCGGCCGATGCGATGGACGTAGTCTTCGGCATTTTCTGGCACGCGGTAATTGATGACGTGAGTTACGTCAGAGATGTCGATCCCACGAGCTGCGACATCCGTAGCAACGAGGATTTTAAAAGTGCCTTCTTTAAAGCCCTTGAGTGCCTTCATCCGGTCATTTTGACGGATGTCGGAGTGCATGACAGTCACGCTTTTCCCGATTGCCTCTTGCTGGGAAAGGAGATTGGCGATGACGTCTGCTTCCTTTCGGGTGCGAGTGAAGATCATTAAGGAGTCATACTTGGTGCGCTCTAGGAGCCCGAGTAAGAGTTCATCGCGCTGAGTCATGGCCACAGGGAAGAAAGAGTGAGATACGGTCGAGGCGACCTCACGGCGGGCGATCTCTACGGTGGCCGGATCAGTCAAGCACCACTCCGCAAAGCCGGCGATCACTGGGGGCATCGTGGCAGAGAAGAAAAGGGTCTGGCGGCTTTGCTCCTCATTATTCCAGGGGCAGATATTGATGATTTTGCGCACTTGGGGGAGAAATCCCATGTCGAGCATACGGTCCACTTCATCAAGAATCAGGATCTTAATTTCCTTAAACTTCATGGTGCCGCGGTAAAAGTGATCTATGAGGCGGCCAGGAGTGGCTACCACGATATCAGCCCCAGCAGCGAGTTGTTCATCCTGTTTACCATGGCCTACTCCTCCGTAGAGGAGGGCTACCTTACAAGCAGTGTTTTTCCCGTAATGGAGGAATTGCTCAGCCACTTGGTCAGCAAGTTCCCGAGTGGGCTCTAAGATAAGAATCTGAGGCTTCCCGATGGACTCGATTTTAGAAAGCGAGGGGAGGGCGAAGGCTGCCGTCTTACCTGTGCCCGTTTGGGATGCGCCGATGACGTCACGGCCTTCTAAAATCAGAGGGATGGCCTCAGCCTGAATAGGCGTGGGGGTCTCGTAACCGGACTCCGTCACGGCTCGGAGGACGGTCTCTTTCAGACCTAATTCATCAAAACGCATGAAGGCGGGGTACGTGAAGAAGCAAAGAAATCAAGGTTTATAGCGTTCAAGAGATGGAAGAGACTTCTCTTAATCTCATTTCTTGGTGGATCAGGAGGCCATAATGGTGAAGTTTATCTGATAAAAGCGCTTCTTGTAAAGATTGCTTATCATCTTAGATGTGTTAAAGTTCTCCTCTAGTCCAAAATCCCCCTATGAAATTGCTCTCGCTCCTCCTAGCGCTCGTCTCACTTTCTGTCCTCTCCTCTTTAGCCCAGAATAATGCGCCAAAGACTGGTGAAGAAGGCCTGCGTATCCAAATTTTTCTCGACCAAAAATGCTTCGGTCCCGGTTTTCTAGATGGCAAGCCGGGTAACTTCACACGCCGAGCAGTCTACTCCTATAACCGCTCCAAGGGGCGCTCCCCGGGTGCTTGGGATGCTCTTCTGGCGGAGGCTAAAGCAGGCGTAAAAACCCTCTACGCGACCGCTACGGTGCCATCCTTTGCCAAGAAATTTATCAATCCCAAGCTGCCACGGAAGTATGAAGATGTGGGTGATATTAAACTGATGGCCTATCGGAGTTACCTCGAGTTCATGGCTGAGCGTTATCACACCTCGGAGTCCTTCCTCATCGAGCTCAATGGTAAGGGAAAAAGCTACGGTTTAAAGCCTGGCTCACTCCTAAAAGTGCCTAATATCGAACCCTTTAAAATCGAGGACCTTGCCCCTGGGCGCAGCCACAAGAAGGATGCTAAACTCAGCGCCCGTAACATCGTCATCGACACCAAGAATAAGCAAATCTTCATCTACGACCCGACCCAAAAACCTGCCCCCGTGCCCGGAACTGCCCTTATCCTCTCAGAGGACGAGACTAAGCCACTCGGGAAACTCGTAGCGATGTTCCCTACCACTCCTGGGCAGGAAAAATTCATTCATCGTGGCACTTGGACTATTACCAATGCGGTCGAGTTTCCCTCATGGCGATATGATAAGCAGCTCCTTGAAACTGGTAAGCGGAGTAAGAAAGCGATCCAAGTGGCCCACGGACCTAACAACCCAGTCGGCGTCATCTGGTGTGGTCTCTCTAAGTCTGGCATCGGTATTCATGGAACGTCTAGCCCGCGCACGATTGGCCGTTCCCAGAGCGCAGGATGCTACCGTCTTTCTAACTGGGATGCGGCCCGCTTTCCTCAGTTCGCTCGTCCAGGTGCACGCGTCATTGTGCGATGAGTGTTCCTAAGATCATGGCCTTAAGGATGGGGGTCTACCTCATCCTTATCTCTTACCTCGCTGGTGATCTTTTCTTCTTCAAAGGACCCATTTACAAAACGCTTAATACCTCACCACAAGACACTGAGAAACTGATCGCTGAGGCGAAGGCCTCTGGAGTAGTGGCCCGCGTTTATCAACGACCGATCTACCGTGCCCAAGTCGAGGAAGCTCTGCGTGAGTACCTCTGGCGGCGGGGCCGGATCCCTGAGGATACCAGCTCTGATGAGCGCCTCCTTCTCCGTGAACTTATTCTTCAACAACTCATCGATGAGGAGCTCATCAAATTACAAATAAAGGTATCCATGGCTAAGGAAGTCGCAGTTCCTGAAGAGAAAGTGCGGCGTACCTTAGAGATCGAGAAAAGACGCTACCCTGACGGCCGCGTTTTTACAGAGCTTGCGAAACGAGCCTCATGGGCGGGTGAAAAAGAACGAGAAATGCGCCTTGCTGCTCGTATTCAGCGGGCTGACTACCTTGAAAATCGTATCCCAGATGAGGTGAATACGGAAGAAGCACAGAACTGGTATGAGGAGAATAAAGAGAAGCTCTCGGCCACTTTTGAAGAATCAAAAGAGAGCATCATGGATGCTCTCTCGCTTAAAAAACGTGATGTGATGTGGAAGAAATTCCGCTATGAGAAACTGCGCCACTATGCAGAAGGGAACATCGACACCTTCAAAGATGTCCTCCACGCAGAGGAAGGGGAGTAAGTGAAATTCATCGGGATAGCGAATTCGTAGTTTCACCGCGTCTTGGTCTGCTTCAGCCTTGGTCAAAGAAATCACCTCAATTTTAGTATGTCCTGAAGGCGTCGTCGAAGATGCTGGCTTTTAATTATAAACGTGTGTCGGGTTATAGTGCTAGAAATTGCACTAAATTGAAATGAAAGCTATTGTCATCAAAAATGATTTGCACCCGAGAATGAGATTTTAATAGTATCTATTTTTTATTTGCTGCAGATGATCAAGAAAAGAATCCGGAAGTTTGTAGAATTTGTAACCAGAGCTTCATTGGACTACATGAGGGACTCCGCAATTGAAGAGGGACTTCAAAGATGTCAAACGTCCTCTGGGATTGAGCTTTATTGTCGCCAAGAAAATAGAGATTTTCTTTTAAGTGTAATTGTAAAAGCTGAGAAAGTTTTAGCTGCGGAAGGGATGGTGTTAGTCCAACACATAGATACTTTAATCGAAAGTAGTCCTCAATATAAAACATCTTTTATGGCTGGTGCTATTTGTCCAGAAAACGTTAACTTATGGGTAGGATGTGATTCTCTAGATTTTGATAAGTATACTGCTTATTTTGTTTATTATGCACTGCTTAGTAACGAGTTTAAAAAAGGAATGTTTATATTCAGTAGATTTAATAAGAGATTCGTAAAAGATTTGCGGAAAAAAGCTGACAGAATGGTTCAAAGACATAATGGCTAAAACATGACGTTGCGCGAAAAGTATGTCAGTGTTAAGAAGCCTAAGTCATCCAAATCTCAAACTTAAATCGCCAGACGATCTTCCATGCAGAAAACTACCGCTATGATCATGCCCGCCAAGTCATCAGCGGTGACTATAACAGCCTCAGCACCACCCAGAGCTGGACTTACGACCTCGCCGGGAACCGCAGCACCGCCACCACGAATGGCAGCAGCACCAACTACCGCGCCAACCTCGTGAATGAATACCTCCAAGTCGGCAGCACCTCCCCCAGCTATGACCCGAATGGTAACCTCCTCTACAATGGGGATGATGCCACCTACACCTGGAACATTAATAACCGCCTCCTCACCGTGGCCAAAGCAAATGGAGACACCGGCAGCTACCGCTATGATCCACTTGGCCGCCGCGTCGCTCGCCGCGCCAGCATCGCCTCCGTCACCACAGAGACCTACTACCTGCATAATGGCTGGAATGTCGAGCTAGAGCATGACGGCACCCGCTACACCCACCGCCGCAGCTGGGGCCTAGACCTCAGTGGCTCCCTCCAAGGAGCTGGAGGAGTCGGTGGCCTCATTATGACCGAGCACCTCGATGCCAGCGGAAACGCCAGCCACAACTACTACCCCAGTTATGATGGCAATGGCAACATCACGGCCCTCATCGACCACCAAGGCAATCTCGCCGCCACCTGGCGCTACGACGCCTACGGCAATACCCTCGCCACCACCGGCGACCCTAGTCTAGAAAACTACCGCTTCAGCACCAAACCCTACGACGAGCTCACCGGCTTCTATTACTACGGCTATCGCTACTACGATCCACAGACTGGAAGATGGCCAAGCAGAGATCCGATTGGGCAAATTGGTTCTTTCGAGTGGTTTTCTCGAAGGACCCAGATTTTACTACAAGAATCAGAATATTTAAAGACAACATGGGTCTATGGCTCCAGAGCAACCGAGGCTGAAGCCTTCGAGTTGGAGCTAGATCTTAGATTGTCAGTGAATAGATGGAAATATGCAGCCATTTTTGAAACAAGTGAGAGTTTAGGAGGTCTTAATTTGTATGCCATGTTAAGCAATGATCCACTTAATGACGGCGACTTGTTGGGGCTTTGCCCGTTCGTGGGGGCCGCAAAAACAACGAAAAGCCCGGAATTTCTCGGCAAATGTTTATGTCAAAGATGGATTTGTATTGATGTGACCCCTCCTCATGATGGAACTAGCCGTTTTGCGTTACTAGTATGGGCACCAGATGGTAAGCCATACGCGTGTGACCCATAGTCTAAAAGGAGGTCTTGGCCCTTATATAATATGAAAGACAAATTACTTAAGATGAATTTTGGGGCTGCCATTGCCCTGATTGTGTTGGTTGTTTCCTTGCTGCTTTATGCAGAAAATCATGTTTTTAAGGGATATGCTACCTGTGTGTTCTACGGTTCCCTATTAGTTGGGATGATTATGTTATTGGTTGATATGATCTTTATAATTAGATCCATAAAAAAAGGTGATCGATGCGTGGTTCCTGTTATCGGATCTATGTTTTGGATCTGTATGTTAGTTTTCATTTTTGTTCTTACTCAAAGAGCTATAATCCGTGCAAAATTGGGTCAGGAGAGGGTTCAGTATTTCAGATGTTCCGACGATTTGCACAAGATATTGCAACCACGTTGAAAAGGCTCTTCTTAGCTGTTCGGTGGATCAAAGTTTTCCCCCATGGATCTAGCCTCCCTTCGGTCGGTCGGATTGTTAGAGCGGGCTAAGCGGTCACGCCTTCTGCTTATCCATGGCCATCACACAACATCCGTAATCAGTCGCCGTGCCCCGCGCTTGCACTCCCTCGTTCCTCGGTCGTCCGCTTGGTCGCATGGTTCCTCCCCACAAGTGGAGTCCCCTCCATGCTGGCACCAGTCGTTCACTCGCTTGCATTCCTTCGTTCCTCAGTCATCCGCTTGATCACTCCTTCGTCGATCGGATTACGGAGTGTTGTGTGAAGTCATGGCCGGTCGGCAAGGTCGGTCGCTGCGCTTCCTCCGCAAAAGCCTCCCTAGGCAGGAGTCGCGCCAGCCCGCCCGCTTCCTAGACCGCTTGCACTCGCTATCGCTCGTCCGCTCTCCGCGCCGCAAGGCATCGCGTTCGTGCCTCACGTCATGCCTTCCGCCTCACTCCGTGCCGCCCTCCGGCCCCTGCTTCGGCCTCAGCTTCGTTCCTCAGCTCAGCTCCTCGCAACCCACCCGCCAGCATCGACAGGGAAGGGGAGAGCGTTGGGAGCCTCATAAGGCAAATCAATCTCCCAAGACTCGCCCTTACCGCCGGACGGTCACAGACTCAAGAATGGATCCTTCGACGTCCGATCTTTACCATTCTGAAGCACTGATCTATCTCTCGACGACCAAGCAGATGCTCGCTAGAATTGTCGGCTAACTAATTTTAAGACGGCCTCTAAGAAAACGGGCAGGATGAAATGATTGTGAAAAAGAAAATGTTGTTGTTTTTGGTTGCGGTTTTAATTTTCATTTCTTGTGGTGAAGATGAATCTGGTCAAGTCTGTGAAAATATTGAAATAATTATTGGTGTCTACAATGGGGATACACCTGATAGCGACCAAGAAGTGGCTTGCTTATACGATCAAAAGTTACAGTATTTTTGGAATGAGAATTTTATAGGATTTGATGAGATTGGAGAGAATGAACTTCTTAGGATGATTTCTAACTGCAAGAAAATCAGTATAAAGGCGTTAAGAAACCCCGCGTATGAATATATCGGAGCTAGTCGAGCCGATCCTTGGATGAGATTAGGTGGGGGCGAATATCCATACTGTCATAACGAAAAAACATCTAAAAAGATAAAGAGAATGATTGATTCAAAAAGTAAAACAGACTAATCGTGAGCAACTCTCCGTATTTTAACTGTTACAGTTTGCGTCCCAGTAAATTTGCCAGACGATTTGACACGTGGCATCCCGATGTGAAGGGCGGTAGTGAATCTGATCGGGTTAGATTAAAATGCCCACATAAGATTGATAATGGTGCTGGTTTGTGGGGATGGAGTCCTACTACTGGAAACGGTTCAGGAGTTCCGCATGATAGCTAAGAAAGTCGTCAAGAGATAATGAGTATAAAGATTGTGATTTATGGCCTGTTCGGAGTGATGTTTTTTTTAATTTCATCTTGTTATGATAGAGTTACAAAATTTCCTCCTAGGACATATGAAAGTGAAATAAATCGAGCGAATGAGCTATTGTGGTACTTTCAAAATAGATTTGAAGGTGAGAAAAATTGTCTTCCTGAAGATTTAGGAGATCTTATTTCATCAATGGGGCTTGAAGATGATAATTGGATTTTTTGGTATAATAGCGAGAAATATATTCGACGTCAGGTTTGGAATTACCATCCAAATGAAGAGAAGATATTGACCTTGGAGGGGATTTTTTTTAACGGTGAGAACGACGTTAAGATTGCAATAACTAGAGATTTCAAAATTGATGAATATTAAGGATACGCGTTTATTTCAAAAGTTCCGACGATTCGCACAAGGCGTTCATTATAAATTTATTTTTACTTTTGTTATTATGG